>JAHEEK010000005.1:0-171531 GCA_024640765.1 Thalassobium sp.
GTTGTTTGAAATGGCGTAACAAGACCATATTCCTCAGCCCGATCGAGTTGAACCGCACAAGCGGGTTCGATTTGAAAGCTTTTCAACTCATATGATTGGCAAATCATCGCGTCGGCCAGTGCGACTTGTTTTTTCGAACGAGCAAGCAATTTTCGTGCAGCCCGCGGTGAAAGGACATAGGCTGCCGCACCGCTCCTGTCTTGGTATAGACGGAAAATGTTGTGTTCTGCACTAACTTCGCGCCCTTGTTTACTCACTATTTTTTTACGACTACGGACCTCAAGGGACAGATGCTCAACCTCTTCGGACGCATCGATAGCTGCCAAGACCTGAGGAAGGTAGTGGGACAATAACGCGTCATCTTCAAGAATAAGTGTTTTGTGACTACTGGCGGCTGCATGCTCCCAAGCTTTGAAATGACTCAAGAAACAAGCTTTCTCCGTCTCTTTCAAAGGTCTCTCCCAGCTATTCCAATTAAATGCGCAACCGTGGTCATCGAGCGTACTAGGTGTTACTGCCGTCAACCTGCGAAACGAAATGCCAAGTTTTTCTAACTGCAGCGACATAAATGCCATTCGTTCATGTGCCCCATCCAAGTTAATTACTAAGCAGTCCATCCTTGTGAGGCCTTCTTTCTAAAATCGGTGTACGGCCCATCTCTCCACCAAAAAATAGCTTCGTATCAACCAAGTTGAAGGTATTATATCCTAGGCCGGTTCACCATAGCGATGATTGTCAAATATCTGAGCCTGATCACCCACAGTGATAAATTTCTTCAGACGGCAATAATTAAGATACCTACAACTTTAAGCATGAAAATATCGTCTGCTTTAATGGTACAAGACAGCGGCGCGCGCGCCTGCGCACGTGGCGGATGTCAAAACTAAATCAAGTAAGCAATACCGTCCAATAACGCAGCTTAACGCCATTTTGTCTCGCTGAGCGTCTCGCTGAAATACAGACGCATTAAACTGAAGCATGCTAAAGCATTGATATTATGGCGATCCCTGAAGGACTCGAACCCTCAACCTGCTGATTAGAAGTCAGCTGCTCTATCCAGTTGAGCTAAGGGACCGCTTGGGTGTTGGCATAGCGCTTTGAGTACAAGCTGCGCAAGGGTGGTGTGCGTTTGTTTATGCCCGGTTACTGCTTCGTAAGTTCCAAACACCAGAAACGGCAGGTAACCCTAGTGCGTCCAAGCGCCTCGGCGGTTGACGGCGAAGTTCTCGGAGTAGCCGGCAGCCCGCACGTTCGGGCGGCGTGTCTTGGGCTCTTGCACAACTGCCTCAATACCGTTGTCGCGCGCATAATCAACTGCATCTTCTTTGCTGTCGAACGTCAGCTTCACTTGGCTTTGGGTATCATCAGATGAGGTCCAGCCCATCAACGGATCCACATCGCGCGACGAGGCAGCAGCAAATTCCAGCACCCATTTACGCGTTTTTGCTGTGCCCGAAGACATGGCAGTTTTGGCTGGCTTATAAATTCGTGCACGCATGGTGGACCCTCAAACGTTGGCTGGTGCCTATATCCATAACTCAGCGGGTAAATGCAATATCTGGCATACCAATATCTGGCATACATTGGTTTGAACTAAGATTTGACGCTGAAGCGAAAACTCTGAAACGACCGTGGGAGATAGGGGAATGAACCGCTCAGTCCAGGCTAAACTCCAGCGCCTGCAGTTATCATATTCCAATTTTCGCATTTAATATAGCTATTTGTTTAATCTTCATCCAGCAGCTCCCTTGAACCCACGGCAGAAGGCGTCACATTGTATGCTGACCAAGGGAATCGCTCATGTCTTACGCCCATTCAGATAGCCAGCCACCACGCTCGACAGCGCCCGTTTTGGCAAATCCCGCGCCAGACGTGAAAACCCGTGACAAGCTGGAGGGGGGCATTTCGTTCAAGCTCAACACCGAGTTTGAACCCGCGGGCGACCAACCCACGGCCATCAAAGAACTGTCGACTGGTGTGCTAAACGGCGATCGCGATCAGGTACTGCTTGGCGCAACAGGCACCGGCAAAACATTCACCATGGCAAAAGTGATTGAGCAAACGGGACGCCCCGCGATCATCCTTGCGCCGAACAAAACACTGGCCGCCCAACTTTATGGGGAGTTCAAAGGCTTTTTTCCCGATAACGCGGTCGAGTATTTCGTCAGCTATTATGACTACTATCAACCGGAAGCCTATGTAGCGCGCTCTGATACTTACATCGAAAAAGAAAGCCAGATTAACGAGCAAATTGACCGTATGCGCCACTCTGCAACCCGTGCGCTTTTGGAACGTGACGACGTTATTATCGTGGCGTCCGTATCGTGTATTTACGGCATCGGTTCGGTCGAAACCTACGGAGCCATGACCCAAGATATCCACGTGGGCAAAATGTACGATCAGCGTCAGGTGATCGCTGATCTGGTCGCCCAACAATACAAACGTAACGACGCGGCATTTCAGCGTGGCACGTTTCGCGTGCGCGGAGATAGCCTTGAAGTCTTCCCTGCCCACCTTGATGATCGTGCGTGGCGGCTGTCTTTCTTCGGCGAAGAATTAGAAACCATTACTGAATTCGACCCCCTGACTGGCGAGAAAACAGATACGTTCGACAAAATTCGCATTTACGCCAACAGTCACTACGTCACGCCAAAACCTACGATGCAACAGGCGATTACGGGCATCAAAAAGGAACTGCGGATCCGGCTTGATCAGTTGGTGGCAGATGGCAAATTGCTTGAAGCACAGCGCCTTGAGCAGCGTACGAATTTCGACCTTGAGATGCTGGAAGCCACTGGGGTTTGCAACGGGATCGAGAACTATTCACGCTATCTGACAGGCCGCGCACCAGGCGAGCCGCCCCCCACACTGTTTGAATTTATCCCAGACAACGCCATTGTTTTCGCTGACGAGTCCCATGTTTCTGTGCCGCAGATCGGCGGCATGTACAAAGGTGACTTCAGACGCAAAATGACGCTGGCCGAGCACGGTTTCCGCCTTCCGTCTTGCATGGACAACCGCCCCCTCAAATTTGAGGAATGGGACGCGATGCGGCCCCAGTCTGTCTTTGTTTCAGCTACTCCAGCCGCTTGGGAAATCGAACAAGCAGGCGGCGTATTCACAGAACAAGTCATCCGCCCCACAGGCCTTTTGGACCCCGTCATCGAAATTCGCCCCGTTGAGACACAGGTGGATGACCTTTTGGATGAAATTCGCCGTGTTGCGGCGGATGGCATGCGGGTACTGGCCACGACATTGACCAAACGCATGGCCGAGGACCTGACGGAGTATCTGCACGAACAAGGGATTCGCGTACGCTACATGCACTCAGACATCGATACGATTGAACGGATCGAGATTTTGCGTGACCTGCGCCTTGGGGCATTTGATGTGCTTGTGGGGATCAACCTGCTGCGTGAGGGTCTCGACATTCCCGAATGTGGGCTTGTGGCAATTCTCGATGCGGACAAAGAGGGCTTTTTGCGCTCGGAGACGTCATTGGTGCAGACCATCGGCCGCGCCGCGCGAAACGCCGAAGGCCGCGTGATCATGTACGCGGATAAAGTTACCGGCAGCATGGAACGCGCCATGGGCGAAACCGAACGCCGCCGCGCCAAGCAAATTGCGTATAATGAAGAACACGGCATCACACCTGAAACGGTGAAGAAAAACGTCGAAGACGTGCTGGCTGGTCTCTACAAAGGCGACGTGGATATGAACCGCGTGACTGCGACCATCGAACAACCGATGGCCGGTGATAATCTTGCGGCACATCTTGATGGGCTACGCGAAGACATGCGCAAAGCCGCCGAAAACCTTGAGTTTGAAGAAGCCGCCCGCCTGCGTGATGAGGTGAAGCGTCTTGAGACTGTAGATTTGGTGGTGTCCGATGATCCTTTGGCCCGCCAAGCAGTTGTTGAGAAAGCCGTTGATGATGCGCAAAAGGCATCGGGCCGCTCAACCGCAGGACGCGCGGGGCAACGGGGCGGAACAAAGCGCAGCAAACGGCGTTAGATCGCCTTTTTGACAAAACGAACATACGCAGCGGGTTTTTCACCGCTGCGTAACTGAGCGTTAAGACATGCTGTCGTAGCAAGCTTGCATGAGTATGCACCGCACCTTTAGCCCCTCGACGGATTGGCAAACGCCAACCAGCATCACCCTGTCGCACATCGACCGGATGGAGCGTGATTTGCGCACCCTGCGCCGTGATCTGTTCGATCATCCGCGTGAGATGACAGGGCCTGTTACGGTGAAACTTGTGCAGACGGAAATTGCGCTGCAGGAACTACGTCTTGAGGTGACAAAACTTGGCCACGCTAACTAGCGAACGCAGCCAAGAACCAATGCTAGACAGGCGTGTCGCACCGCATCGTCACATTAGCCCGCCCCCTAGTGGCCTGACCCCACTTTAGTCGTACTTCAGATTTATCCGCGCCTTGTTCAACTTGCGCCCAAGGCTGAATGAAAACGTCTGAACTCCCATATTTTGTTTGCTCAACGGGCTGCACGGCCTGAACTGCACGGGCCCACCCATCAAAGGGTGACCGCCCTGATGCAGATACGTTCCACGTTGCAGCATCGGTGTTTTGGTCATGATTTATCACGACAGGATTGATCGTAACTGTGCCAACATTGTTGAACGTGTTGCCATCAAAAACGATATTTCGATACCGCCCTTTAGCCAGATCAGCGCGGCTTGTATCGACCCTGTCGGCACGTTCGACATTGCCGTTTACCGCCTTGAAAACATTGCCTTGAACCGACAATCCTTGGATAAAATGCCCCGCACCATAAGGGGCCACAACCAACCATGAAAAGTCAGATCTCGAGTTGAGCGATATGAAAAAATTGCCGGAAATTGTCAGCCCACCAAACGAGAACTGGTTGGCAAAATCGGGAAAGGCCTCGTGCTCGTTGGTCATCTCAATATAGTTATTGTCGATATAGTTCCCGGTCACAGCACTCATACAATTCGGTTGCGTGAAAATCAGGCCAGCCTTGCGAATACCGTTTGATCCAGCATCCCCATGAAACCAATGATTGCCCGTCACCAAGTTGCCTGCGCCAGACAGAACCGCGAAATGCTCAAACAACACGACGCGGTTGTTGCGCAGCTTGGGGTCGTTCGAATTGACGTTCAGCGCAATTGTCACACGGTCTTCAACCTGAAGCGACTGCTCGTTAGACAGCAACTGACAACGGTCGACAATCATCCCCTGACAGCCACGATCAGCAGACGTAATTCCGCGGCTTTTGGGTTTGTTGATCAAACAATCGAGCACTTCAAACACAACGCCATCGGGCGCCAACATGATGCCACTCGCACGGCCTGAACACTGTAGTTGGATATTGTTCAAAACCATTTTCGATAGTTTTTCAAAACCACCAAAATTGAGCATATATTTGAAACGCGTGAACGTATAGCTCTGGCTTGCCGCGGCCCCAAACAGCGGTTGGCATAGGGTCAACGTGTTTGCACTGGGGTTCACGGACGCCACATAAACCTCACGGCCAACCCCGTTTCCACTTACCAACGACCCCACCTTAATAGACGCGGCGTTCACCACATTGCGCAGTTTATACGGATCGTTCGGGTCATAGCTGGCACTCGCCGTTACCACATCATCAACCCATGCTGTGCTATCACGGACTTCAAACATACCGTTTGCAATGACGCGCCGGACTTCAAAGCGCGCACGATTGGGCACCAAAGCCGCCATATCAAGCGGTTCAGTCAATCGAACCTGCCGGCCACACAAATCAAAAACCTCATGATCTGCCCCGTTAAGCAGGGCCTGAAACCCCTTTTTGAAACCCACGACTTCATCGCCAAACGCATCGGCATAAGTCGGTAGGTCAAAAGAGCGCCTAAGAACAAAACGGTGCTCAGGCAATTGGGTGATCTGGCCTCCAAAACGGATCTTGCTGTTGATCGTCACATCGCGGCCCATCCGGAAGACGCCGTCCGTCACAAAAACAGTACGCCCCTGCGCTGCTGCATCAGCCGCCTCAATCGCATCAGCATCATCGGCCACCCCGTCCCCAATGGCCCCGAAATCCCGCACGTCTAACACATCAAATGTTTGGCTAAAGAAAAGCGGCGTCACATCTTCGATCTTAAGGTCATCAATGCGGATTACGCCACCGACCGGCCCCGTCAAATCTAAGCCGATATACGCATATGCGGCGTCCATTCCCCATGCCATGTCCACACCAGGACGGCTACCCTGCCCCACGATAGCAGACACCTCAATCACGTTTCCGTAGGTTTGCAAGGTCACCGCTGCCCCACCCAGTTGCACCCCAGTCAAAGCATCATCCGAGACATCAAAGACAGAGCCCGCAATCTGCACAGACGGCCGCTTACCGCTTTGATGCGCGCGCTCACCTTGTAGTAGCAACCCGTGGCAAGTGCGGTTTGGCCCGTGAACCGCAATCGTTAGGTGCCGCCTTGGTTTTTCGTCAGCTGAAGGCAACTCCCAAAATCGGGATCAGATGGCACGACCACAGAACTGCTGTAGCTGGCGTAGGTTTCAGTTCCAAAAGTCCCATCTTCACGGGACCACTGGCCCAAGCCTTGCGAAAACGGTGCCGGGGACAAGCTAAAACGGTCAGTAATTGCCATATTCATGAACGATATCCTCTCGTGGAACCTTGGCGTCAGACATGAAAAAACCGCACAAACGGGGCGTCCGTTTCTGCGGTCTCATAATGTCAGCGCGGGCGTGTTGGTCTGCTCTATGTGACCAACCTAGCGTTCGTTAACTAAGCACATCTTAGGCGAGCGAACGCGCCAATAGTGACGCGCGCAACACCTAAACGCCCACGTCTGGGGCTTCCAACACCTGCACGGCAGCAATTTTCCAACCCGCTTCCGTTTGCAGCATCATATAATCAAGGACATGCTGACCACCGGCCGCATCTGTCACGCGCACTTGTTGCCAAACATGGCCATTCAGCACCCGCAATTCACCGAACCTGACCTGATCGTTGTTCCAAACCATAGGGTAGCCACGCTCAACCATCCGCCCGAATGCATTGGGGTCTTGCCCAAACAGTCGCCGAATATTTGGAGCCGCAAACGTCCACGCGCCGTCCACATTACCCTCGCGAAAGGCATCCATCTGATTTGAAATAGTATTTTGAATATCACGTGTTGGCGTATCTTGCGCTGCGGCAAGCCCCGCCCACACACAAAAGACCAGACCGACTAAAATACGAACCATGTGAACCTCCTCTGACTGCACCAAAAGCTAAGTCAGAGGAGCGCTAGGTCAATTAATCAACGCACCTTCTAAGGCTTCGTCGATCAAATTCGCAGTTTCATCAACGCCATAGAGCGCGATAAATCCACCAAAGCGTGGCCCCTGAGTAGCCCCAAGAAGCACTTCATAAATCGCGGCGAACCAATCACGAAGTGGCTCAAACCCGTGGTTCTTACCAACCGCAAAGACAATTGATTGCAGGTCTTCGGCACTGGAGTAATCCAACTCAGCCACCGGATCATCTTTGCCCATTGCTGCGTTTTTCGTCTCAATCATCTGACGTGCCAACGCAGGATCACGCAGCGCTGCTGCCATATCCGCCAAAGCCGCACGCTCTTGATCTGTTGGTGCTCGGTAGGTTTTCTCGGGCTTCACAAAGTCGTTGTAGTACGCCACCGCATAGCCTGCCCCCGCGTCCAAATCAGGATGGGTTTCTGCGGACGCCTCGGGCGCATAGCGCTGAATAAAGCCCCACAATTGCTCTTTACCCTCGGCATTGGCCACAGCCGCAAGGTTCAGCAACATTGAGAACGGCACAACCATGTCAGACTTCGGTGCAGTCTCACCATGGATGTGGAAAATCGGGTTCGCCAGCTTTTGCTTGGCATCTTGATCCTCATAGCCGCGCAATTGTTGATGATACTCATCCACCATTTTGGGGATCACATCAAAATAAAGGCGCTTGGCCGTCTTTGGCTTCTGATACATAAAATACGACAGGCTTTCGGGCGCCGCATAAGTCAGCCACTCTTCCATCGAAAGGCCATTGCCTTTTGATTTCGAAATTTTCTGACCAAGCTCATCATTAAACAACTCATACGACAGGCTTTCGGGTGCCGGCGCACCAAGTGCGCGACAAATTTTTCCCGATTGGACAACACTGTCGATCAGGTCTTTGCCAGACATTTCATAATCCACCCCAAGGGCAGCCCAACGCATCGCCCAATCGGGTTTCCATTGCATTTTCACGTTACCGCCGGTGACTGGCACTTCGATACGCTCACCATCAGGCTCTTCATAAACGATCGTGCCTTTCGCCACATTCCGTTCAAGCGTTGGCACCTGCAGCACGTGGCCTGTTTTTGGACTTACGGGCAGAAAACACGAATATGTCGCGCGGCGTTCTTCGCCCAATGTCGGCAACATGATCTCTTGGATTTTATCAAAGCGCTCTAGGGCCGTCATGAGCGCTTCGTCAAACTTCCCGCCAGTGTAGTAGTCAGTTGATGAGGCAAACTCATACTCAAATCCGAATCCGTCCAGAAAATCACACAGACGCGCATTGTTGTGCTGCGCAAAACCTTCATGGCACCCAAACGGGTCGCGCACTTTAGTCAGCGGCCAGTTGAGGTCCTGCAACAACTCTTCTTGCATCGGAACGTTGGTCGGCACTTTGCGGAACCCGTCCATGTCGTCGGAAAAACAAATCAGCTTCGTCGGAATATCGCACAAAACTTCAAAAGCGCGACGCACCATGGTCGTACGCGCAACCTCACCAAAAGTCCCAAGATGCGGCAGCCCCGACGGGCCGTATCCCGTTTGGAACAATACATAACCCTTCTCTGGGTCCTTACCCTTAAGCCGTTTCAGCACCCGACGCGCTTCTTCAAAAGGCCATGCTTTGGACTGTTGGGCTTCGTCGCGCGAAAGGCTCATCTGGGTATCTCCGGTTTTGATCGTCGGTGTACGTAATTGGACGCAGCGAGGGCGCGCAGATTAGCCGCGCGGTGGCACAACCCCGCGCACCATGCGCACTCCCTATTGCGAGGGCGGCCAGCCGTCAATAAACCAAGGGCAGAGCAGTCCAAAAGGAACACCCCTCGTGAACGCACAAGCCCCCCTAACGGCTCAAGACAGCCTTGCCGCACTGATGATCGCCGTTTCCGCAAGCGATGAAGATATTCGTACGGCTGAACTTGTGAAAATCACCAATATTGTGAATAACTTACCCGTCTTTTCAGGATATGATCCAGAACGCCTTCAAACCATTGGACGCACTGTTTTTGACTTGTTCGATCAAGAAGACGGGCTGGATGCGCTCTTTGGCTTGATCCGCGACGCATTGCCTCAAACCCTGTATGAAACGGCCTACGCATTATCATGCGACGTCGCAGCAGCTAACGGATCGATTGCATCGCCCGAACTTCGCATGCTTGAAGAAATTCGGTACGAACTTGAACTTGACCGATTGCACGCCGCCGCAATTGAGCGCGGCGCACGCGCACGCCACATGACCCTACCGACCGCGCTTTAGGCCCGCCCCCAACGGTGCAACAGGCGCTGCTGCATTGACTTTGCGCGCCTGTTCCAGCCGGATGCACCGCGGGGCCTTTCTCTGTCTGACTTTTTGATTTTACCGCGCGCACCCAGATCTGCAGAGACAATCGCAAAGGCCTGCTTTGTACCTTTCGGGGTGGTGACGTAGCCCGCCAATGTGCTGACAAAGTTTAACGTGCCAGTTTTGGCCGTCACTTCGATGCCTTGCCCGTCAACGACTTTGCCGTTCGCATCGCGCAGCTTGATCGGCTTCATCAACAACCCGATGGGACCGTTTGCGGCCGCGACTAAAATCTGCACCAAATCAGACGCACTGATCCGACTTCGATCACCAAGCCCTGAGTGATCAACCAGTTGTGCATCAACACCAAAACGCTCCTTGGCCCATTCATTCATAGCCGCAGCAGAACTTCGAAGTGTCTTTGCATCAGAGGCCTGCAAACCAATAACTTCAGCCGTCAAGTTGGTCGAAAACTTCAGCATATCGCGGCACATCTCGAAAAGCGGCACACTTGCATGCTGGACCAGAACACGCCCCTTTGCAGGGCGATCAGTCACCTGACCGGCGGTCAGCGAAATTCCCTTGGCGCGGGCAAGTTGACCAAAAACATCAGCTGCATAAAGCGCGGGTTGGCGAACCGGCAACCACCGCGCGCCACCCCCACCAAGTGCAGTCCGGCTGACCGTCCAAGTATCACGCCCCTTTTCAAGAGCGTATCCGTAAACAGGAAAGTCACGCGAAACGATGCGCATCGTTGCCATCTCTACCGCAGGAGCATGACGTTTTGCGCGGGCATCCATGGTGGTACGATATCCATCCGCGCCGCGTCGCCATTCGAAATGCACACGATTGAAGTTCAGGTTTATGCCACCGATTGTGGGGTTGTATCCCAAATAATCAGGCTGATCGCGGTCAATAAACGGGATTGCAGGCAGCGCACTGTTTTGAACATAAAAGCTGCCATCAATCCTGCGCACACCACTGCTGTGAAGATCGGCAACCATTCGGCCAAGATCATCGGTGTTCAACGTCGGATCCCCGCCGCCCACCAGCCACAGATCACCTCGCAATGTGCCGTCCTCAATCGCAGCGTCACTCACTAGCCGCGTGTTAAATCGGAACCCAGCCCCAAGTCGGTCAAGCCCGTAAAGCGCTGTCAGCATCTTTGCCACTGACGCAGGCGGTAGCGCTTCATCCGCTTGGAATTGCTCAACTCTTATCCCGCTTGTCGCGTCGGCAACCGCACATCCTGTGACACCACTAAGGCCTGCTTGGCCCACGATATCTTTGGCAGTGGGGTCAACTTTGCGGGCAAAATCATCAGACCTTGCAACTGGGCGCGCTGACTTAGTTGGCGCAGTAGCACCCGCCGCCGTCGCCGTTGTTGCTAGAAGACCGGCCAGCAAAAACCGTCGGGAATACACACGCGTCATGCTCAGACTAAAGCCCAGCAGTTGGCGCGTGACAACTCACAATCTGCGGCGTAACCACCTGCCTTATGTTACGCGCCACTCTTTTAATGTTCCTCGCCATGTCGCTGATCCCTGCAGGGGACACGGCCGGAAAGCTTCTGTCAAATAACTACGAAGTCCACCCGCTCTGGATCGCATGGAGCCGCTTTGCCGTTGGCGCGTTGATCGCAGCACCGTTTATGCCGCGCGGGACATGGGGTGTTCTGCGCAACCCTAAGGTAGTTTTCCGCGCTCTTTTATTAGCGGGCGGTATTTCATGCATCCTCACAGCCCTGCGCACAGAGGACATCGCCAATGTGTTTGCTGCGTTCTTCATCGGTCCGCTGCTGTCGTTCACCCTATCGGCGTGGCTGCTCAAAGAAAAAGTCACATGGCCGCAAACGGCTCTATTGCTGCTTGGGTTTTGTGGCGTCCTGTTGGTGGTCAAACCGGGCTTTGACTATTCACCAGGCCTCGGTTTCGCGGTCCTTGCGGGATGTTTTTACGGAAGTTTCCTGACCGCGTCCAAATGGCTGATAGGCGTCGCACCTGCACGCACGCTTCTGCTGAGCCAACTCCTGATCCCCGCGATTATCATGCTCCCTGTCGCCGCAGTTTTCTGGCCACCACTGAGCCTGCCTGTTCTGGGTCTGGCCACTGCATCTGCTGTTGGATCCATGTCGGGGAACTTTTTGCTGCTTTTTGCCTATGCAATGGCCGACAGCACGCGGCTGGCCCCACTGGTATATTTCCAGCTAATCGCGGCAACCGTTTTGGGATGGGCGGTGTTCGGCACTTTGCCCGATACGCTAACGCTTTGCGGTTTAGTCCTCATCATCGGCGCAGGTGTCGGTGCGGCAACTTTGCGTCGCTAATCGCGCTGCCAGTCACCACGTTTCCTGATTTCGCTACTCGAAACAGACAGCATCGGTATATTCACAAACGACCACGCAGGCGCGTCAGAGCGACCCAAAAGCTGGCTTTGCCTACCTTTCAATTGTGCGAAATCATAGATCTTGGCCGCCAGTGACGTACGCGCCGATATACGATCACCCGGACGCGCCAACACCCCAACAGGTGTGGTAGCCAAAATACCTTGCCAGTCTTGCCAATGATGGAACTGGGCCAAATTATCCGCCCCCATCAACCAAACAAACCGCACGCTAGGATACCGTAAACGCAGCGCATCAAGGGTTTGCGCGGTATATCTGGTGCCAAGATGGGCTTCGATATCTGTCACCTCAACGCGCGGATCGTACATAACTTGGCGGGCCGCCTGCAAACGCCGTTCAAGCGGTGCGGGCCCGTGCTCTTTCAGCGGATTACCAACTGAGACCAGCCACCACACACGGTCTAGCCCAAAGCGTTTCAACGCCTCTTTGGTGATGTGCACGTGCCCTGCGTGTGCGGGATCAAATGATCCGCCCAACAAACCAACAACTTGGCCCTGCCGCGCATATGGAAACTTCCGTGTCATGCGCACCTTGTCGAACACCCTCACAGTCCAGTCAATGCATTGCCCCCGCGACCGTGCCGCGTTATCTGAGGCCAACTTACCTTTTACTCGGAGATGTAACAGATGGCTGCCAATCAATTCGTCTACTTCATGGACGGCGTGTCCAAACAATACCCCGGCGGCAAAAAGGTGTTTGAGAACATCCGCCTGAACTTCCTGCCCGGTGTGAAAATTGGTGTGGTCGGTGTGAACGGCACAGGTAAATCAACCTTGATGCGCATCATGGCGGGTCAGGACAAAGAATTCACCGGTGAAGCATGGGCGGCAGAGGGCGCACGTGTCGGCTACCTCCCCCAAGAGCCAGACTTGGACCCAAGCCTTGATGTGCGCGGCAACGTGATGCTGGGCGTAAAGGCAAAGAAAAAAATTCTGGATCGCTATAACGAATTGGCGATGAACTACTCCGATGAGACCGCCGAAGAAATGGCGCAGCTTCAAGACGAGATCGACAGCCAGAACCTGTGGGACCTCGATGCGCAAATTGATGTGTCGATGGAGGCGCTACGCTGCCCTGCGGATGATGCAGACGTCACAACCCTATCAGGTGGTGAAAAGCGCCGCGTAGCCCTGTGTCAGCTTTTGCTGGATGCGCCTGACATGCTGCTGCTCGACGAACCGACCAACCACCTTGACGCCGAAACAATCGCATGGCTGCAACAGCACCTGATCGATTACAAAGGCACCATCCTAATCGTTACCCACGACCGTTATTTCCTTGATGCCATCACCGGATGGATTCTGGAGCTAGACCGCGGCTCAGGCATCCCACATGAGGGTAACTATTCGTCATGGCTGGAAGCCAAAGCCAAGCGCATGGAGCGTGAAGCGAAAGACGACAAATCCAAGCAAAAGACCCTTGAGCGTGAACTTGAGTGGATGCGCCAAGGCGCAAAGGCGCGCCAAGCCAAATCAAAAGCGCGGATTGCGGCCTACAACGAGATGGCCAATCAATCAGAGCGCGAAAAAGTTGGCCGCGCACAGATCATTATTCCGAACGGTCCTCGCCTTGGTGACAAAGTCATCGAGATCGACAACCTCACAAAAGCCTACGGCGATAAACTTCTGATCGAAGATTTGTCCTTCTCGCTGCCTCCGGGTGGTATTGTGGGCGTCATCGGCCCGAACGGCGCGGGTAAATCTACATTGTTCAAAATGCTCACGGGCGATGAACAACCGGATGCGGGATCAGTCAGCTACGGCGACACAGTTGACCTTAGCTATGTGGATCAGTCACGTGACGCACTGCCCGACGATAAAACCGTTTGGGAAGTAATCAGCGACGGCAATGACATCATCATGCTGGGTGACGCTGAAGTGAACAGCCGCGCGTATTGTTCGTCATTCAATTTCAAAGGCGGCGACCAACAGAAAAAAGTCGGCGTTCTATCAGGTGGTGAGCGCAACCGCGTTCACATGGCCAAGCTGCTGCGCGCCGGTGGCAACGTCCTGCTGCTCGACGAACCGACAAACGACCTTGATGTTGAAACACTTCGCGCCCTTGAAGATGCGTTGGTGGACTTTGCTGGGTGCGCCGTGGTCATTTCACACGATCGCTTCTTCCTTGATCGGATTTGCACCCACATTTTAGCATTCGAAGGCGAAGCACATATCGAGTGGTTTGAGGGTGGCTTCACCGAATACGAAGAAGACAAAAAGCGCCGTCTCGGACCCGATGCCTTGGAACCAAAGCGCGTCAAATACAAGAAATTCGCACGCTAAAATCCTGTTTAGCGGGACTATATATTAAGGATACGCTTGGCCAAATAGCGGCTCGGCGTATCCTAAACACCACATATCGTAGCCAGATCAGCCGCGAATTGCTGATCAAAATGCTTTCCCCGATTTCCCTTGCTTTATGAGGGTCGCCACCCCATATGGGTTTAGCTACGTTATGCACTCGATCCCTGTCTTCCCTTACCGGCTACAGTCTTTCGATCCCTGACTAAGCCGACGTGCTGCAATCTCGCGGGCACGAATTTAAAAGGAGACACGGATATGGCTACTGGCACCGTGAAATGGTTTAACACTACTAAAGGCTACGGCTTTGTTGCACCCGATGGCGGCAGCAAGGACGTTTTCGTTCACATCTCTGCTGTTGAGCGTTCAGGCCTCACTGGTCTTGCTGACAACCAAAAAGTAACATTCGACATCGAAAGCGGCCGTGATGGCCGTGAGAGCGCGATCAACATCGCCCTCGCGTAAGTCATTTTACTTATAATGGAAAAGGCGCCCATCCATTTGGATGTGGCGCCTTTTTTATATCTAAACCTAACCGCCCTGTTATTAGTTTAGGACTTGGCTCAAAAACATGTAGCACGGCGTAATAAACGCAAAAGCGATACAGAATTTCGCGGAAAGATCGCCCGCCCAATCCAACAACGGTGTGCCCCCATCAGGTGTCTGATTTGCGCGCATATCTGCGACCGTCGCACTTGGGCGGTACACGCGGTTATGCGCCTGCAGGCTTTCCATCGCCTGTGCATAGACGCGGGCTTGGCGGGTTTGTTCATCGATGTTGTGCATAGAATTCATGTTGCGGCTCCTCCACTGTTGACCCTTAACATGGAACGATTTTTCCACCCGCCAAGACCCAAACGGCAAAAAAGGCTACCAGTCGTATGACAACGGGCCTTCAAGTCGTTCAACTGTCAGAAAATCAGTCTTCCAGAGCAAAATTAACTTTCAAAACAACACGGTATTCATCAATTTTACCGTCTGAAACAGTTACTTTTTGATCCTGCACCCACGCGCCCGTCACGTTCTTCAGCGTTTTGGCTGCACGTTCAACGCCGGTTTCTATTGCATCATCAAATGACTTTTTCAAACTTGCGATGACTTCGGTTACTCTTGCAACACTCATACTCGTTACTCCTTATTCACAATACTCCAAAAGCCTATGCGCCTAAGGCTTGCCCGTCTAGTCGCCATCGATCAGCAACGCCACCGACGGCCCGACAACCTTTACGATTTGCACAACACCCTCTGCGTTCGGATGGATTGCGTCAGCCTGCATGAACGGCAGCACATCTCCCTCAAACGCCGTAAAAAAGCCCGGGTGATAATCCACACCGAAACGCGCTGCGATATCTGCGAAAATTGGATCAAACGCCGCCTTATAATCAGGCCCGTAATTTAATGGCGCTTCAATCCCCAGCACCAACACAGCCGCACCCGAATTCGCAGCCTGCTGGACAATGGTGTCCATATTCTGCCGCACAACACTTGGATCAATGCCGCGCAGCATATCGTTGCCGCCAAGAGCAATCACAATGGCATCAACCTGCTCGCTCAACGTCCAAGCGATGCGCGCCGCACCACCTTGGGTCGTATCACCGGAGACCCCCGCATTCACAAGCGTTACCTCGGTCCCGTTTGCCTGCAACCAGCTCTCTAATTGTGGCACAAGGCCCTGCTCGGCAGGCAACCCATACCCTTGAACAAGGCTGTCGCCAAAGATCACCACGGTACTTTCGGCACGCGCAGCACCGTACCCCACGCCAAGGCCCAGCCCCAAGATCGCAACAATTGTCATCATCAGGTTGCGCAGCAGCAATACCGCCCCATATCCAGTTGTGATCCCCATGAAAGGCCCCTCAATGTCTAACCTGATCCTGTCCCTCAAAGATGTGCACCTTTCGCTAAATGGCAATGCGGGGATGGTGGATATCTTGCGCGACATCAGTCTTGACGTAACAAAAGGCGAGACATTGGCGCTGATCGGCCCATCGGGTTCGGGAAAGTCATCACTTCTCATGGTAATGGGCGGGCTCGAGCAAACAACTGGCGGAACGATCCGCGCAGTTAACCAAGACCTCACCAACTTAGACGAAGACGCGCTCGCCAAGTTTCGACGGCACTATATGGGGGTAGTGTTTCAATCTTTTCACCTGATCCCGACCATGACGGCAATTGAAAACGTGGCCGTTCCACTTGAACTGGCGGGTGAAAGCGATGCCTTTGACCGCGCCCAAGCGGAACTGGCAGCAGTGGGCCTTGGGGCGCGGGCGAATCACTACCCCAATCAGATGTCAGGGGGCGAGCAACAGCGCGTGGCCCTTGCACGTGCCCTTGCGCCGCGTCCGGAGATTTTGCTGGCGGACGAGCCGACGGGCAATCTTGATGGCACCAACGGTGAGGCCGTCATGGACCTTCTATTTGATTTGCGTGACCGTCACGGTGCGACCCTCATCATGGTCACCCATTCGCCTGAATTGGCCAGCCGCTGTGACCGCGTGATCCGATTGCGTGACGGACGGTTGGACAAATGAA
Organism: Thalassobium sp.; assembly: GCA_024640765.1. Taxonomy (GTDB): domain Bacteria; phylum Pseudomonadota; class Alphaproteobacteria; order Rhodobacterales; family Rhodobacteraceae; genus Nereida. The sequence goes on from JAHEEK010000005.1 coordinate 16,783, forward strand.
AACTGCATGGATTTTTGCAACACGTGAACTGCGCAGTGGCTTGCGCGGCTTTGGCATCTTTCTGGCCTGCCTTGCGCTCGGCATCGCCGCGATTGCCGCCGTGGGTAGCACCCGCACAGCCATCCTCAAAGGCTTAGAACGGGACGGAGCAGCACTGCTTGGGGGCGACGCAGAACTGCAATTTACCTACCGCTTCGCCACGGAAGACGAGCGCGCATGGATGCAAAGCCAAGCCGTTCAAGTGTCAGAGATTACTGATTTAAGATCTATGATTGTGGTGCCATCGGGAACCGATGCGCCACCAGAGCGCGCGTTGACCCAAGTCAAATCAGTCGATGCAGCCTACCCCCTTGTGGGCGAGGTTAAGTTATCCCCTGAGATGCCGCTTGATCAGGCAATTGCCGCAAATGGTGCGGTGATGGAGCGTGTCTTGGCTGACCGCCTTGGGCTGATGATCGGTGATAGCTTCAGCATTGGCACCGGCACATTCCGCCTTTCAGCTATTTTGCAACGCGAGCCTGACAGCGCCGGCGGTGGTTTCGGCTTGGGCCCGCGTACATTGGTGCGCACCGAAAGTTTAGCAAACGCAGGCCTGCTACAAACCGGCACTTTGTTCGACACAAAATACCGCATGCTGTTGCCTGAAGGCACCGAACTTGCCGCCCTTGAGCGTGACGCAGAACAACGCTTTGCTAATTCAGGGCTACGCTGGACTGACGCGCGCAACGGCGCACCAGGTGTTCAGCAGTTTGTTGACCGGCTTGGTGCCTTTTTGGTGCTTGTCGGGCTATCTGGTTTGGCGGTGGGGGGCGTTGGTGTCAGTGCAGCGGTGCGCAGCTACCTTGAGCGGAAAACATCCGTAATCGCGACACTCAAAACACTGGGCGCATCACGCTCAACCATCTTTGCCACTTACGCCATTCAAATCGGCCTGTTGACGATCTTGGGAATCGCCATCGGGCTTGTGCTTGGCGCCGCACTTCCACTGGCCCTCGCGCCCATCATTGAAGCCCGCCTGCCGGTTCCTGCCGAGTTTGCAATTCACCCCAAACCACTCATCGAAGCTGCTATTTATGGCGCATTTGCCGCTGCAATCTTCACGCTTTGGCCTCTTGCGCGCACGGAAAATATTCACGCAGCCACGCTATTTCGGGACGCATTAGGGCACGACAATGCACTGCCACGCAAAAGATACCTTTTTCTGACTGCGGGGTTGGTCGCGGCGTTGGTGCTTAGCGCCATCGCATTTTCGGGCACGGCGTTCCTGACACTTTGGACCGCAGGGGGCATTATCGCTGTACTGGGTGTGCTTGCGTTAGCCGCGCGCGGACTGCGGGCGTTGGCGGGAGCCGCAACCAAAATGCGCGCGTTGCGCGGGCGGCCTGCCTTGCGCCTTGCGCTTGGTGCCATCGGCGGGCCGCGTGAACAGGCAAGCTCAGCTATTTTGTCATTGGGTCTTGGCCTTTCGGTTCTTGCGGCAGTGGGGCAAATTGACGGCAACCTGCGCAGCGCAATCACGCGAGATTTGCCAGACTTCGCCCCTAGCTATTTCTTTGTCGACATCCAATCTGACCAACTCGACGGCTTCAACACGCGGCTGGCGGGTGACCCTGCGGTGTCTCGGGTGGATACTGCGCCAATGTTGCGCGGCGTCATCAGCAAGATAAATGACCGCCCCGCCAAAGAGGTCGCAGGTGATCACTGGGTATTACAAGGTGACCGCGGCGTCACATACGCGCAAACAGCTGCAGACGGGGTGACGATCACGCAAGGCAGTTGGTGGCCCGCAAATTATACCGGCGCACCACAAATTAGCTTTGCCGCCGAAGAAGCCGAAGAAATGGGTCTTGTCCTCGGGGACACAATGACGATCAACATTCTGGGGCGTGATATCACCGGCACGATCACATCGTTTCGGGAGGTGGACTTTTCGACCGCAGGGATTGGCTTCATCCTGACCATGAACCCTGCTGCACTGCAGGGCGCACCGCACAGCCACATCGCAACAGTTTACGCAACACCCGAGGCAGAGGCTGAAATTTTGCGCGACCTCGCAGGAACATTCCCCAACATCACCGCGATCAGGGTAGCCGACGCGATTGCACGTGTGGGAGAGCTTTTGGCAAGCCTTGCTGCGGCCACATCCCTAGGGGCATCAGCCACATTGATTACAGGCTTTTTGGTGCTGATCGGAGCCGCAGCAGCAGGTGTTGATGCGCGCACGTTTGAGGCAGCAGTACTCAAAACCCTCGGCGCATCAAAAGGTGTTATCCTGCAAAGTTTTGCGTTGCGAGCAGGGCTTTTGGGTGCCGCTGCGGGCACAATCGCGCTGATTGCGGGGCTGACTTTTGCATGGGCCGTCAGCACGTTTGTGATGGAAACCAGCTTTGTAATTGTCTGGGGTAATGCGTTGGCCATTATCATCGGCGGTGTTGCAGCCACGATGCTGGCCTTCCTAGGCTATGCTTGGGGGCCGCTGAAGGCACGCCCCGCAGGCATCCTGCGCAGAGGAGATTAGGGCAAAATGCAGGGCGTTCTTACGCCCCGCTATACTTGCCTTAGGCTTTCGCGCGGATGACTTGCAACAGGGGCAAAAGCGCAGACATGTCAGGGCCGTGCTGCATGCCGGTTAGCGCTTTGCGCAATGGCATAAACAACCCGCGACCCTTCCGGCCAGTTTCGGCTTTTACAGCTGATGTCCACTGACCCCATGTCTCGGCGTCAAATGGAGCATCTGGCAACAACGCCATCGCTTGGGCAACAAACTCAGCATCTTCGTCGTCAATAACAGGGTCTGCGCCCTCGGAACAAAGCGTCCACCACTGGGACAAATCTGCCTTTACGGTGATATTATCCTTCGCAACCGCCCAGAACTGCGCCTGAAGCTCTGCCGGCACACCCAACCCGTTCAGATCATGCGTCACGGCGTCAGCAGGCAGGCCTTGCAGCACATTCGCAGTCAGCGGAAACAGATCATTCTCATCAAATTTCGTGGGTGCAGAGCCAAACTTGGTGATGTCAAAGCCGTCAACCAATTCATCAATCGAGCCCCGCAGCTCAACCGGATCGGACGAGCCGATGCGCGCCAAAAGCGACAACAACGCCATTGATTCAACACCGCGTTCACGAAGATCGCGCAGCGCAAGTGTACCAAGACGCTTTGAAAGCGCCTCGCCCTGCGGCCCAGTCAAAAGCGAGTGGTGCGCAAAAGTTGGAACAGTGCCACCGATTGCTTCGATCATCTGGATTTGCGTCGCAGTGTTGGTCACGTGATCAGAGCCGCGCACAACATGGGTCACGCCCATGTCGGTGTCGTCCACAACCGAGGCCAAAGTGTAAAGCACCTGACCGTCACCACGGATCAGAACCGGATCACTTACGGATGCCGCATCAATGCTGATGTCGCCCAAGATACCATCGGTCCACTCAATACGCGACTGGTCGAGCAAAAAGCGCCAGTGGCCGGAACGCTCAGCGCGCAACGCGTCTTTCTCAGCTTCACTCAACGAAAGACCCGCACGGTCATAAACCGGTGGTTTGCCCATGTTGAGTTGCTTTTTGCGCTTCAAATCAAGCTCGGTAGGCGTTTCGAAACACTCGTAAAACCGGCCAATGCCGCGCAGCTTGTCTGCCTCAGCCGCATAGCAGTCAAGGCGGTTTGACTGACGCTCCATCCGGTCCCATGTGATGCCAAGCCATTCCAGATCTTCCTGAATCGCATCCACATACTCTTGCTTTGAGCGCTCTGGATCGGTGTCATCAATCCGCAGAATGAAAGAGCCGTTGTTCTTGCGCGCAATCAGATAATTAAAAAGCGCAGTGCGCAGGTTACCAATATGCAAAAAGCCAGTGGGCGAAGGGGCAAAACGAGTCGTGATCATCGGAAATTCTCCTGTACGCACGGGATGTCTCACACCCTTGGACGCTTGTCTAGTTTTCGCCATGCTACGGCACCAAGCAAGGCTATCAATAGCACCCCAGTAGCCCAAGGTGCGCCGCGACACCCCTCAGAATAAAGCTGCCCTGCGACGGTGACATTTGAAAAGAGCGTCTCAACCTCACCTAGCAAAGCAAAAGACACCACCACCAACGCAGCATACCGCACCAAACGTGTCGGCCATAACAGCGACAACGCAGCAAGGACCAATGCGGCGACACCCACGGGATGCGTTGCGAAATACCCCACTTCGGCCAGCGCACCAACGGCCCCGTCTGTCGGGGACCAATCAGGCCTTAAGCGGGGGCACAACGCATCAGCTACCATCGCGCCAACAGTTCACAATCGGATAGCGGCGATCAAGCCAAAACGCTTTTTGGCTCAGCCTTGGTCCCGGCGCAGCCTGAAAGCGTTTATACTCACTGATATAAACCAAATGCTCGACGCGCTTGACCACATCGCGGTCAAAGCCCGCAGCCACACATTCAGCAACCGACCGTTCCTCATCGATGAGCATTTCAAGGATCGCATCAAGAACTTCATACTCGGGCAAGCTGTCGCTGTCTTTTTGATCCGGACGCAACTCAGCTGTCGGCGGCTTGTCGATCACACGTGGCGGAATAACGGTGCCTTCAGGGGCCATCATCCAAGCGCGCTGGTTGGCATTGCGCCAACGGCACGTCTCAAACACGCAGGTTTTGTACATATCTTTGATGGGGTTATAACCACCCGACATATCACCATAGATGGTCGCATAGCCAACGGCGACTTCGGATTTGTTGCCCGTTGTCAAAAGCATCTCGCCAAATTTGTTCGACTGGGCCATCAACAAAAGCCCCCGCAGGCGCGACTGAATATTCTCTTCGGTCAGTCCCTCATCAAGTCCTGCAAAAAGCGGTGCAAGGGCCTCGTTCACTGCGGCGCGCGGGCCTGCAATGCTGACCTCATCGAGCTTACATCCAAGAAGGTTCGCAACTTCACCGGCGTCATCAAGGCTTTCGCGGCTGGTATATTCTGACGGCAACATCACGCAACGCACGTTCTCAGGGCCAAGCGCATCCGCCGCGATGGTTGCCACAATCGCACTATCAATGCCGCCCGACAAACCAAGCAGCACTTTAGAAAATCCGGTTTTGCCCATGTAGTCCCGCAGACCCTCAACCATGGCGCGGTAATCTTGTTCCTCTGTGCAAGGTTGCGCGGTTATCTCACCGTCTAAAGCACGCCACCCATCTGCGGTGCTCGTGAAATCAATGTGACTAAGCGCTTGATCAAAAAGGGGCATCTGAAGGGCAAGTGCGCCACCTTTGTTCAACACAAATGAGCCACCATCAAAGATCTGATCGTCCTGGCCACCAACCATATTAAGGTACACCAGCGGCAAACCTGTCTCAACAACACGGGCCACCATGTGGCTCATCCGGATATCAAACTTACCGCGAAAATAGGGCGAACCGTTCGGAACAAACAGCATCTCGGCGCCGCTTTCTTCCATCGCCTCAGCAACATCTTCGTGCCACGCATCTTCGCAAATCGGAAAGCCAATACGAACACCGCGCACAGACATCGGTCCCTGAAGCGGCGCGGACGTGTAGTGGCGGACTTCATCAAAGACGTTAAAATTTGGCAACTCATGCTTGTAACTCACAGATGTGATCTCGCCGCCATCCAGCACATAGTACGCGTTAAATAACTGACCGCCTTTGCTTTGTGGCCCGCCAATTGCCATCGCTGGTCCGTGCTTAATACGCGCGGCCAACGCTTCGATCTGGGCCATCGCATCGCGCACAAACTGCGGCTTTAGAACCAAGTCTTGCACCTGATAACCAGTGATGAACATCTCGGGCAACATGATCAGGTCTGCACCTGCCTCACGCGCTTCTTGCCACGCATCAAAGGCAAGCTGCGCATTGCCCGCCAAATCCCCAACCGTTGGGTTTAGCTGCGCCATTGTCAGCCGAAAGTTATCCTCGGCGCGTGTACGCGACCCTTTTTGACCGACCAGATCAGACATTGCCGTCCCTTTTCCGAAAACCACGCTTTGCTTTAGCAGATGTAGCCCTAAGCGAAAGGCCTGCCAATTTGCGATGCGCAAAAGTCGTTGTTCATTGCTCGTTGCTGATTTAGGGTTTCTCCAAGGGGCATCAATGGCCCTGCCTAGACTTTCGGGGGAACTACCGTGCAGCGCAATACCGCATCCGTCCTTGCGGCCCTTTTGGCCGCCACCTCTTTGGCCGCAGCACCCGTGGCCGCACAAAGCACACAGACAAAGCAGTATGAAAATGGCGGTGTCTACGAGGGAACCTTCAAAGACGGCAAGCAGCATGGCATGGGCCGCTACACTTTGCCTAACGGCTATGAGTACGAAGGCGAGTGGGTTAACGGCACGATCAGCGGCCAAGGTACAGCACGCTTTCCCAACGGCTCACTTTATGTGGGTGAGTTTCAGAACGGCCAACCCAACGGTTTTGGCAAGATCACTTTCACCGATGGCGGCACCTATGAGGGGGATTGGGCAGCGGGTATGATGACCGGCACTGGCCTCATTCTATACGATGGCGGTGTCGTGTATGAAGGCGGTGTCACAAACGGGCGGCACGACGGCATCGGCAAGATGCAAGACCCCTCCGGCTACATCTATGAAGGCGAATGGGTCGACGGGATTAAATCCGGCTCTGCCAAAATCACCTACCCCGATGGCTCTGTGTTCGAAGGGGAGATGGCAGATGGTAAGCGCGCTGGCCCCGGGACGCTCAAGACCGCAGATGGGCTTGTTTTTGAAGGCACATGGGTTAACGACCAGATGGAAGGCGACGGTAAGCTGACCCAAATCAACGGTGACGTTTACGAAGGCGCTTTCGTGGCCGGCCAGCGTCAGGGGCAAGGCACCGTAACGTACGCAAACGACGATATCTACGTGGGCGCGTTCAACAATGATGCACGCCACGGCCAAGGCACATTCACAAGCACGGACGGCTACAAATACGTGGGCAACTGGACCCGCGGGGAGATTGATGGCGAAGGTGTGGTGACCTATCCTGATGGCTCTGTGTACACAGGGTCATTCGTGGGTGGTCTGGCCGAAGGCACCGGCGAGATCATCTACGCAGATGGAAACACCTATTCGGGTGAGTGGGACGCAGGCGTGATTTCTGGCGAAGGGCGTGCCACCTACACCAATGGCTTGATTTACGAAGGCGGCTTCAAAAACGCGCGCAACCATGGCCAAGGTGTGATGACCTACCCCGATGGCTACCGCTATGAAGGCGCGTGGGAAAACGGGCAACGCAACGGGCAAGGTACTGCAACCTACGCAGACGGCACTGTCTATGTGGGCACGTTCAGCGCAGGGCAGCGGTCAGGCACAGGCAAAATCACCATGCCTGATGGTTTTATCTATGAGGGGGAATGGACCCGCGGCGAAATCAGCGGTCAGGGCAAGGCCACTTACGCAAACGGCGACATCTATGAGGGTCTGTTTGTTCAAGGCAAACGCCAAGGCGCGGGCACAATGACCTACGCCACAGGCGAAACAGCAAGTGGTGAGTGGGACAATGGCGCACTGCGCGAAGAGACAGCCTCAATCGAAGCAGCTGACGATGCAGCTACAACAGAAGCTGAGGCGCAAGCGGACCAATAAGGCGCTCGCGCATCGGCCTTTAGGCGGCCAGTCCGCGCCCCTTAAGAAGGGCTTGCACACCAGGTAATCTGCCGCGGAAAGCAATATACAGGTCTTTAGGATCCACGCTGCCGCCTTTTGACAAGATGTGCTCCTCAAGGGCCTTGGCCGTTTTGGCATCAAATGCGCTGCCCGCATCTTCAAAGGCTTCAAACGCATCAGCATCCATAACCTCGGACCACATGTAACTGTAGTAGCTGGCCGCATAGTAACCGCCTGAAAACACATGGGCGAAATGCGGCGTGGCGTGACGCATGCGGATGGCGGCGGGCATTCCGATCCGGTCAAGCGTTTCGGCTTGAGCCTGCATCGCATCAGCAGGTGGTGGACCGTCGTGGAAATCCAGATCAACCAACGCAGAGGCGACGTATTCAACCGTTTGGAACCCCATATTGTAGGTCGATGCCCCAAGAAGCCGCTCCCGCAAATCCGCAGGCATCGCCGCGCCCGTAATGGCGTGGGTAGCGAATGTCTCAAAGACTTCGGGCACCTCCATCCAGTGCTCGTAGAGTTGGCTCGGTAGCTCCACAAAATCGCGCGGCACTGATGTGCCACTTACCATTTCATAGGTCACATCTGACAGCATTTGGTGGAGCGCGTGTCCAAACTCATGAAACAACGTGCGCGCGTCATCATAAGACAAAAGCGCAGGTCCACCAGATGGTTTGGCAAAGTTACACACGTTTAACACAACGGGGCGGACTTCTTTGTCCATTCGGTTTTGCGCCCGCATCGCAGAGCACCACGCGCCAGAACGCTTTGATCCGCGTGCAAAATAATCCCCCACGAACACCGCAACATGCTTACCGTTGCGCGTCACATTCCACGCACGACAATCTTCGTGATACAAGTCCAGCTCGACAGGCTCAAAAGACAGATTAAAAAGTCGGGACGCACAAGAAAACGCAGCCTCGATCATACGGTCAAGTTGCAGGTAGGGCTTCAATTCAGCCTCATCCAAATCGTGCTCTGCCTTGCGACGAGCCTCTGCATAATAATGCCAGTCCCAAGCCTGAATGGGTCCTGCGTGACCATCTGCAATAAGCATCTCTTCAAGAACAATCGCATCTGCGTCCGCCGCCGCCTTTGCAGGGGCCCACACATCGATCAATAACGAACGAACTGCATCCGCATCGCCCGCCATTTCAACTTCCAGCTTGTAGGCCGCATAGTCTTTATAGCCTAACAGTTGTGCCAGTTCATGGCGCAACGAAAGCATTTCATTTGCCAGTGCGCGGTTATCCGTTTTGTCCCCATTTGCACCGCGCGCCACGTAAGCTTCATAAGCCGCTTTGCGCAAATTACGGTTCGGACAAAACTGCAAAAACGGTGTGATGATTGAGCGGGCAAGGGTGACAACGGGGCCGTCTACGCCCTTTTCCTGTCCCGCCGCGCGCATTGCATCGACGGCAAACTCCGGCAGGCCGTTCAGATCAGCTTGGGTAAGCTCCATAAACCAAGTCCGCTCATCAGACAGAAGGTTCTGACCAAACGCGGTTCCAAGGCTGGCAAGGCGTGATTTGATCTTTGCGTAGCGCGCACGATCGTCCCCCTCCAAGAGCGCCCCTGCCCGCACATAGTTTTTGTAGCTAAGCTCCAGAACGCGGGCTTGTTCGGCGGTTAAATCTAAATTGGCACGCTGATCCCAAAGCGCTTGGTACCGCGCGAAAAGGTCCGCGTTCAAAGAAATCTCAGAACTGTAATCTGCCAAAGCAGGTGAGAAATCGCGGCTCAGCGCCTCTCGGGTATCGTTAGAGACAGCGCCAGAAATCGTGTAGAAAATTGATAAGATCTTATCGAGGTCTTCACCCGCACGGGCCATTGCCTCAATCGTGTTTTCAAATGTGGCAGGTGCGGGGTCAGCTGCAATTGCTGCCACATCCGCACGCGCCTCGGCCAATGCCGCCTCGAAAGCCGGCGCAAACATATCATCGCGCGCCTTCGAGAAAGCCGGCATGTTAAAAGGTTCGGTCCATGTGGTCAATGCGGTCATAATATCTCTCCGGTAAACTACGCTTTAGTTTTATGTAGGCACGCAAGCGCCGCGATGTAAGCCGCTACGTCGCGCTGCCGCACACGGTACAATTCTTATTGCGTGTAATTTTGATGTGGCGCGTTTGCGCATAAAGCGCATCGTAGATCAGCATTGATCCCGACAACCCCTCGCCCGCGCCAGTTATCTCTTTCACCGCTTCAACAGCCATCACCGCCCCGATAACGCCGGGCAAAGGCCCCGCCACGCCAGCTTCTGCACAGCTTGGCGCAAGCTTACTGTCAGGTGCTTTAGGGAACACGCAAGCGTAACACGGCCCACCCTGAACATACGTGCTGATCTGCCCCTCCCATTGGGTCAGCGCTGCAGCAATTAACGGCTTACCAAGCTTCTGGCAGGTCTCATTGACTAAATAACGGGTCTCAAAATTATCACTGCCATCAAGCACCAGATCGTAGTCCGCGACTAAGTCTTCTGCCATGTCAGCAGTCAGGCGGCGGTTATACGGGCGCACCGCGACAAAAGGATTTTGCGCCTTTAAGCGCGCCTCAGCACTGAACACTTTGGGCATGCCGATTGCCGCATCATTGTGTATGATTTGGCGCTGTAGGTTGGTGTTTTCGACAATATCATCATCAATAATTCCAAGCGTACCAACACCCGCTGCGCCCAGATACATCAAAGCAGGCGCCCCAAGGCCGCCAGCCCCAATCACCAACACTTTCGCCTCTTTTAGGGACTTCTGACCAACGCCACCGATCTCTCGCAACACAATGTGACGTGCGGCGCGTTCCAACTCTACGTCCGCAAATAACTGACCGGTTTCAGGAATCTCAAAACTGACAGGATTTGTGCGCGCTCTGATCCACAACAAGCCACGACGGTAAGCCAGAACAAGCCCAACGAAGGCCGCCAGCAATATCCACAGCCGCGCATCCCCACCGGAGCCCTCGCGCAGCGGGTGACCATTTGGCAAAATGATGTGCACCGCCAAAACTGCAACAAACAACAAACCGATCATGATCCAGCGTGCTTGTTTCGGCGTTTGAGTGATCATGCCGAACACCCACAAAAACGCAGCCATTGAAAAAACAACCAACATCAGTTGCGCCCCGTCGAACCAAAGCCAACACTACCACGGGCCGTTTGCCCAAGTGCGTTTACCACTCTGAATCCACCCTGAACAACTGGCGCCACAACCATTTGCGCGATGCGATCAGCATGACTAATCACAAACGCTTCAGACGATGTGTTCAGCACGATGACCCCCACTTCACCACGGTAATCTGCATCAATGGTGCCAGGGCTGTTTAGTAACGTAATTCCATACTTAAGCGCCAAGCCACTGCGCGGCCGAATCTGCACCTCAAAACCCGCAGGAATTGCCATGCACAGCCCTGTCGGAACAAGCGCGCGCGCCCCAGGCTCAAGCACCAGCGCCCCGCGGTCTGGCAAGTTGGCCCGCAGATCAGCACCAGCTGCCAACGTCGTCTCATACGCCGGCAACCCAAGCGACGTATCCGCCCCCTCTGCCCACATCATCTCGATCATCGGTTGGCTCATCATGAACGGCCTCTCATCTTCTTTTGTTCAAAATATCCCAGAGCGCAAGACAGCGTCTCGCACCCGGATCTCACCACTTAGCGCAGTTTTGGCGGATTTGCAGGGTCCATCCCGGGTGCTTTTGGCGCCTCAGGCATCAACAACTCTGGAAGATCAAATTGCAGCCCCGCGGCCAAAACCGCAGACACACTTGGATCGCGGGAGGCAAGAAATGCAACATCCAAAACACCTGCCTCAAGCCCCGAGAACGTCAGCGCTTCACCTACAGCGCGCGCCAGCGCATTCTCAGCACCCGCCGCTACATCAATAAATGCCAGCATATGTCCACGCGATCCGTCATCATATGCAACACCGACTAACACAGCCTTTTGCGCAAGCCCCGTGGCAGTTGCCAGCTTTGCATCAAGTGCCGCGATCAAATCTTCTGGAAGACCTTTTGGCGGTGTAATCTCTTTCGGGGTCGCGGTGACTTCTGTTGGTAGATTTCCAAGTGTCGCATGCAACCATTCAACCGCATCGCTTGGGATCAATATTTCGGACGACTGCCCCAGATTGACACCCATCCCAATGCCTTGCCCGCTCAACATCGCGGCCAATATGCGTCCCGACACAGCGACATAAGGCACAGGCTTTTCCGCAAATACAGTCAGCCGTTCAATGCGGTCAAAAACCAACACGAACTGTCCGCCTTCAACATCAAATACCTCTGGCTCAACGTCTTCACCGTCTGCCTCTTGAAGCAACAGCATAAACAACTCTGCATCCGCTAACCGCTCATAAAACCGCAAACGCGCGGCATCAGAGGCATCCATATTTTCAAAAGCGGTATCAACGGGCGTCTTAGACATGGGGGCCTCATGTTTGAAAGGTATAGCTCGGTCATCGGGGTAGTGATTTCGCCACGATCAAACAAGGTGAAAGATGCACGCAGGTAAGTCATTTCGAAATTTATCGAAATAATGCTTGCTATTATTTCTAATATCTTAGAAATATAGAGTATGAAACATGAAAGCGCCCTTCACCCCGCCACCTCCAGCGGTCTCAGTCTAACAGTAGCTGCATCCACGTTTGCCGCGTTAGGCAGCGAACAACGCTTGGGCGTGCTCCGTGTTCTGGTGCAAGCGGGACCAAAAGGGCTCAGCATCGGAGAGCTGGCAGAGCGGTCGGACGTCTCGGGCTCAACACTCACACATCACATGAAAATTCTTGCGGCAGCGGGTCTAATCCAACAGCAAAAACACGGGCGTTCAATTATTTCGGTTGGTGCCGCCTACGATGATATCGAGGCACTCTGCGGGTTTTTGATGGCCAATTGCTGTGCCTGTGGCCCCGCATGTCAGTGTGGCCCGGATTGTAAATGTAGCGACGGCGAATGCTGTTCCGACATCCAAGGCCAAGAAGCATCAAACAATACAAAGGCTACATCATGAGCGACGCATCCCAAACACGGTCGAGCGCGATTAAACCTGCAGCACTTTGGCGCGGGGCGGACAAAGCAATTCTTGTCACTTTGGCAGCACTTGCAGTTCTTGCCTTCTTCGATCTGAACGCCCTTGGCCCCGTAATCGCAAGCGGTTTTGGCAGCTTGGCACACACAGCGCCATTTATCTTATTTGCAATCTTTTCTGTAGCTTACCTCAAGGCCACTGGCGCCGAAGTGCTGGTTGCCAAAGCCTTCACCGGCCCACCGGTTCGCATGATTATATTCGCCGCAATTGTCGGGGGTGTGGCGCCGTTTTGTTCGTGCGAGGTCATTCCGTTTGTTTCCGCGCTTTTGGCGCTTGGGGCGCCACTTGGGGCGGTCATGGCACTGTGGCTAGCATCGCCATTGATGGACCCTGCCCAATTCGCGATCACCGGATCCGCCCTTGGCTTTGACTTTGCAATCGCAAAAACCGTCGCGGCAATCAGTGTCGGCATCGGCGGCGGTCTGGTCACGCAGCTGCTATCTGGCACGGCCGTCTTCAGTGACCCACTAAAAATTGCGCCCGTTAAGTCCTGCTGCTCAAAGTCATCTGGTCCTTCGGGATTTAATCAAAAGCCGCAATGGAAATTCTGGGGCGAAGCTGACCGCACCGCTACTTTCCAGGAAACCACCCTCACTAACGGAGCGTTCTTGTTCAAATGGCTTCTCATCGCATATATTTTTGAGGCCATAATGACGCGCTATGTTCCGGCCGAATTTGTCGCAGGTTTTTTGGGTGGCGAAGGCGTACAGCCAGTTATTCTTGGCGCAATCCTGGGCGGTCCTGCCTATCTCAACGGCTACGCAGCGGTCCCACTTGTCGCAGGCTTGGTGGATCAAGGCATGTCACAGGGCGCAGCGCTGTCATTTATGATGGCAGGTGGCGTAAGCTGCATTCCCGCAGCGATTGCAGTCTATGCGCTCGTGAAACGCAAAGTTTTCGCAGCGTATCTTGGACTGGCATTCGTCGGTTCCGTCAGCGCAGGATTGGTCTGGCAGGCAATCGCCTGACGCAATGGACATTGAACCGTTGAACCAGTTGGCGTAGGCAGCTGGAACAATAATACGGGAAGACACCATGTACCGCGTCTGGAATTTCGTCACCAACTACTCGCTTTTGCTCATTGCCGGAGCATTGATCGCCCTGATTTGGGCAAACATTAACGCCCAAAGCTACCACCATTTTGTAGAGTTCACCATTTGGGATCATGCGCCTATCGGGCACCTTCATGATGGGCATCGCACGCTCACACTACACTATCTGGTGAATGATATTTTGATGGCGCTTTTCTTTGCAATCGCCGCAAAAGAGGTCTGGGAAGCCGTTATCCTCAAAGAGGGCTCGCTGCGCGGCAAGAAAGCGGCAACACCTTTGTTTGCCACACTCGGCGGCATGGTCGGCCCGATTTCTGTGTACCTTGGGTTGGCGTTTTTGCTTGGTGAAGACAAGTTCAGCGCAGTCGCTAACGGGTGGGCAATTCCAACGGCAACAGACATCGCATTCAGCTACCTTGTTGGACGCCTTGTGTTTGGCGCAGGCCACCCTGCGGTACGTTTTTTGTTGTTGCTGGCAATCGCAGATGATGCTGCGGGTCTTATCATTTTGGCGATTTTCTACCCATCGGGCGAGTTGGCTCCGGTTTGGCTGCTGGCCTCATTTGGCGCTGCCATCGGTGTATTTCTCTTGGCCAACTGGCTGCCGCGCAAAATGGACAGAGGAAACCAAATTCGCCCTGTCAGCACATGGGTACGCACCAAGCTGCATTTCCTGCCCTATGCCATTGCTGCCTGCATCAGCTGGTACGGCTTCATGCGTTCGGGCCTTCACCCTGCATTGGGCCTTTTGCCGATCGTGCCAACCATTCCGCACGCTGACCGCGCCTTTGGTATCTTCAGCGAGGCCGAGCAGTATTTGACGGATTTGCTCAACAAGATCGAGCACGCATTGAAGCACCCTGTTGAGGTCATCTTGTTCTTCTTTGGTCTGCTGAATGCCGGTGTTGAGTTTAGCTCTATTGGCGATGCAACATGGCTTGTTCTTGCGGGTCTACTTATCGGTAAGCCTGTTGGTATCTTTATCTTCGGATGGATCGCAGCGCGCCCTCTGGGGCTTGGGCTGCCCCAAGGGATGCGCCTTGTTGATCTGATCGTAATTGGTTTTGTCGCGGCTATCGGCTTTACGGTTTCACTTTTTGTAGCCTCTGTGGCCTTTGACGCAGGGCCCGTTCAAGACGCTGCAAAAATGGGGGCACTGTTTAGCTTCTTTGCTGCTGTGGCATCATTCATCGCAGGCAACTTGTTGCGGGTTGAGAAACAGCAAGCCTAACCAGATCACCGGCGGATTTTCGCACAATTTGAAGGGCTCTAGTCACCGCTGGGGCCCTTTTCGTTTAACCATTCTGGCATTCTCGATTTTTACTGGTATTTATCTGTTGATTTCGCTGCACGCGCCCACCCTCATAGCAAAGATGACAACTAATGAAAAATGTAAATATAGGGTCGCTGTCCATTTGTAATGAAGCTCCCCTCACCTTGATCGCAGGCCCGTGCCAACTGGAAAGCGCTGATCATGCGCAAATGATCGCGGGCACCCTTGCCGAAGCATGCGCCGCAGCGGGTATGCAATATGTGTTTAAGGGAAGCTACGACAAAGCTAACCGCACGTCCTTAAATGCGCCTGCCCCGCTTGGGCTTGATAAAGGGCTGACCGTTCTTGAGGGGGTACGCAACGCAATTGGATGCCCCGTGATCACCGACATTCACAACGAAGACCAATGTGAGCCTGTGGCAAGCATTGTCGATATTATGCAAATCCCTGCGTTCTTGTGCCGCCAAACCGCGCTTTTGCTGGCGGCAGGGCGCTCAGGTGCCGCGATCAACATCAAAAAGGGCCAGTTTTTAGCCCCTTGGGACATGGCAAACGTCGTCGCTAAAGTAGAAAGCACAGGAAACAACAAGCTTTTGTTGACAGAACGCGGCACATCTTTCGGTTACAACAACCTCGTGGTCGATATGTGTTCGCTACCAGAAATGGCCAGGACTGGCTATCCCGTTGTGATGGATGCCACCCATGCCGTAGCCAAACCCGGTGGCCTAGGCTCTGCGTCTGGCGGGCAGCGTGAGTTGGCCCCTGTGTTGGCGCGTGCCGCCGTTTCGCTTGGCATTGCGGCCCTATTCACCGAAACTCATGAAGATCCTGATAACGCCCCATGCGACGGGCCTAACATGATCTATTTGCGCGACATGCCTGCGTTGATCGAAAACTGGGCCGCGTTCGATAAATTGGCAAAATCAAACCCTATACGCCTCTGATCGGGCAGCATCCTTATGGTCAAACCACAGCCAACCGTCGCGCAAAATACTTGGTCGTTTCTACGTGATACAATGATTACCCCAACTGGGTTTCGCAAAGATGATGCGCGTTAGGAGTACCCAGATGACATCAATCTGCCGGGCATAACAATTTCAGGATTGGGGCTTAATACGGGCCAGCTCAAACACACCCAATCTTGTGGTTGTCTGCGAAAGTACGGAATCAGAAGGCGAGATTTGTGATAGCTTTGCAGACATCGATGCTATCAGCGGCACAGAACAAAGCATAGTTGCTTGTGACCAGGCGGTCCAAAATCTATTTCTAAATTTAGATATTAATTTGTCATTTCCCCCCTTGAACCAGTCAAACCATCGAAGTAGACAACCGCTCAGCGTTGGGATGTAGCCAAGTGGTAAGGCAACTGTTTTTGGTACAGTGTACCGTAGGTTCGAATCCTACCATCCCAGCCAGATTTCTTCTAACCCATTGATTTAATCGAGCCGAGATGCGCGTTTTGGGAATTGGTTCCCCGATACATCTCGTCCATTCATCTTACCCGGTTTGCGGATGAAAATTTCCACACCGTGCGGTGCAGGTTTCCAATGTCGATTTTGAGCTGACAGCGGCCATCAGAACAACCTCTAGGTGGTGCCCACAACTGAAAAGCAGCGGCCGATTCGACGCAAGTCCGCTCCGAGCCCAAACTTCTCTAGTTCTGCAGCATCAGCTGTGGCGGCTCGTCCTGGATCATTTTACAATCACTTCGACTGATCAATAGTCCCGCAGGCTTTGATGCTTCTGAGCGCACGGATGCTAGGATCGCGCGGGAAGCCAACGTTCCTTATGTGCCGATCCAACCTGCCGCCCTAAAAGAAAAACCTACGAAGTGACATTCAAGCGACCGATGGCCACAAAGGATGTCGCCGCATTTCTTTGTGATGCTGTGGGGGCCGATCAGTTGCACAGCAAAAGCGGATTTCAATTGGCCGGGTGTAAGTAACAAAAAGCCCTAGAGCGTCACCACCTCCGAGTAGCGCCACACGCCGATCTATTTTGACAATCTTGACCAAATTTCCAAACCTTACTCGTTACTTGAAATTCACTAATTCACCCGACCAGTATGAAATGCATGCCTCAGCTTTAGCAACGCACCGCGCGGCAGAATTTGGTGAACGTATCAAAAGAGCCGCATATAAACGCAGCAGCGTGCGTTAGTCGTATTTCAAAAGCTTAATCTTTTTGCGTGCGCGCATTTTTGCAGGGCTTAGCCCGTATTCCTCGCGCACTGCCTTCGACATTGTATCAACAGAGCCAAATCCCGTGGCAACCGCCACATCAACAATCGGCAACAAGGTTTCTTCAATCATATTACGGGCGCGTTTGGTGCGAAGCTGCTTATAGAACCGCGCAGGAGTGTCATCAAATACCTTGCGAAACGTCCGTTCAAGGCTGCGTGTCGACAGCCCCAACTGGTCGGTCAAATCAGCCATGGAAATTGGGTCCGCAATGGTCTCTTCCATCAGACGGATCGCTTCGGTGACCTGCGCATCAAAAAGGCCCTGATTGTCGGCAATGTCCTTTGGTTGCTCTGCATCGCTTTTGCGCAGGGTATGCAGCAAAAGGCGATTACCCAGCTCGGCAACTTGCGCGGCTTCAAGGCTGTTCGAGATCAAACCTATGATCAACTCGGCCGTCGCCCCCATACCAGCCGCAGTAATGATACCGCCGCTGTTTTCAGAAAAACGTGCAGTAAGGTTGGGGTAATACCCAGTTTCATTAAGGGCGACCGCGTCGCGCCAATGGGTCGTCACATGACCGGGAGGATTTTTCGTAAGCTCAATATAGGCAGTTGCAGCATCAGACAGCAAAACTGCCGGCCGCCCCAAACGCTGCATTTGACGCGCTCGGCGCTGCCAGCCCGCGGCAGCCCCTGATTTACCACCAACCACGATCAGAACATCTGCTACGTTGTGATCATCGATCAAAGGCTCGGCCCGCAACAGCCCGCTTGTCAGGCCCTGTACCACGCCTGGTGTTTCCGCCACAAAACGCCAGTCAAAAGCGGTACGTGCAAGAACTTCATTGGCAATGTTCAGGGTGTGCGTCACGGCAGACACTTCATAATCACAAAAGCCATGACCGACATAAAGCTCAAACAGCTGTGGTGTCGTGGTGGTATCATGAGGCATCGCAGAGCAGTTCCAACATAGGTACAACGCAAAAGCGCCAGCACATAAGGTGCTGGCGCTTGTTAAACACGTAATCCCAAGAAGGGTAAATATATCAATCTAACGCTTTGGACCATTCGACTTGGCGCGCGGCTTACGCGGCCCACCTTCGGCTTTTGCGGCAGCATTGCGCGCTTGGTTCTTTTTGCTATTTGATTTGCCTTTAGGGGGCGGTGGGCCTTTGGGGCCAGATTTACCGTATGGCTTGCCAGAAGGTTTTCCACCCGGCTTTCCGCTTGGTTTCCCCGCACCTTTAGGGCTACGCGGCTTAACCGCACCTTCGTGGGTTTCAGTCAGATTTTCACGTGGCGCACGATACGGCGCTGCGGCTTGCTCATCACTGCGGGGTTTCTTGGTGCGCGGTTTGCGCGGCGCATCCTCGCGGCGCGCAGCTCCTTTGCCCTCGCCTTTTGGACCAGCAGGATGCCAATCACCCTTGGGTTTGGAGCCTTTGTAGGCAGGCTTGCCACCGCGCGGCGCACCGCCGCCGCGTGGACCAGGTGCACCAAGGTTCGGTGCCCGGTCCAGCTTCGTCAGCTTGGCGCCTTCCACATTCATGTCAGAACCAATCTCAGCCAAAAAGCGTTCGACGGATTCGTCACGAATTTGAACATAGCTCTCGTCTTGCTGAATTCGGATTGCACCGATGTCGTCTTTATCAAGACCACCAGCTTTGCAGAGCATAGGCAGCAAGCGGCGCGGCTCAGCACCGTCCTTGCGGCCACCGGCCACGGAGAACCATGTGCTAGCCCCAAATTCTTCGCGCAGTTTTGGTGCAGCATCGGCCGCACCCAACTCTTCTGGTGCAGAGCGGTTGGCTTTATACAAACGCAAATAAGCAGCGGCCAATTGCTCGGGCGTGAATTGGGCAGCAAGACCTTTGACGGTTTCCATCTCACCTTCAGCGATTGCCTCAGACCATGCGGGATCCGCCAACATCCGCTCGTCATCACGGGCGTTCACCGCATCAGCAGAAGGCGCTTGGCCCCAGACTGCCTGAACCTTTGCCATACCCAGAATACGTTCAGCTTTTTTGCGCACTTTTGGCGTGACGATCAGCGCGGACACACCCTTGCGCCCCGCACGACCAGTACGGCCAGAACGGTGCAACATCGTCTCATAGCTACCCGGCAATTCAGCGTGCACAACAAGATCAAGGTTCGGCAAATCAATGCCGCGCGCAGCAACATCTGTCGCAACACAAACACGGGCACGACCGTCGCGCATGGCTTGCAGCGCGTGTGTCCGCTCGTTTTGGGACAACTCGCCAGACAACGCCACAACCGAAAAACCACGGTTCGACAGGCGTGTCGTGATGCGGTTTACCATCGCGCGGGTATTGCAGAAAACAATCGCGTTTGGCGCCTCATAGTAGCGAAGCACGTTGATAATGGCGTTCTCACCATCGCGAGGCGATACAGCCATTGCATGATATTCAATGTCAGCGTGTTGCGATGTTTCAGCTTTGGTCGAAACCCGCACCGCATCTTTTTGGTAGCTTTTCGCAAGGTTCGCGATGGCCTTTGGCACAGTGGCCGAGAACAACAGCGTTTGCCGCTCATCCGGCGCTTCGCCCAAGATAAATTCAAGATCTTCGCGAAAGCCCAGATCAAGCATTTCATCAGCCTCATCCAGAACAACCGCGCGTGTCTGGCTGAGATCGATTGAGCCACGCATAATATGATCGCGCAGACGGCCCGGTGTTGCCACGACAATATGCGCACCACGGTCAAGCTCACGACGCTCGTCGCGCATGTCCATCCCACCAACGCAAGACGCCATCACCGCACCGGCTGGGCCATAGAGCCACGCCAGTTCGCGCTTTACCTGCATCGCAAGTTCGCGAGTTGGTGCAATGATCAACGCCAGAGGGTTGCTTGCCCGCTCAAAACCATCACCATCGCCCAAAAGCGTCGGCGCAATCGCAAGCCCAAAGCCGACCGTTTTGCCCGATCCTGTCTGTGCTGAAACCAGCATATCAGCACCAGTAAGAGCTGGATCAGAGACCGCCTCTTGGACCGGAGTAAGTTTGTCGTAGCCTTTGGCGGCCAGAGCGTCAGCGATGGTTTTTTTCACGTCAGGGTCTCTCAATAAGGTCGTTGGCCCCTGAAGGATATACGGGGGACGATATGATCAACGATTCACTTGGTTGAGTGCGCCACTAGAGTGTTGTGAGCCGTTTGTATAGGGGCAGTTGCATATGTCCCCTTTACAAAACGCAGTGTAGCCTCAACGCTATCGCTGCATTTGGCGCCGTTACGCGTCTTTCTGTATCCATGCCCAGTTCGATCGGCACATATCAAACAGATCGCGCTTGGTCTCGAACCCCAGCACCTCACGAGCCAAAGTTGCATCCGCTAAATAAATAGCAACGTCCCCTGCACGGCGCGGCGCAACGCGGTAGGGTATCTTGGTGCCGGACACCGCCTCATAGGCACGGATAACCTCAAGAACGGAATAGCCCTGCCCAGTCCCAATATTGACGGTGTGCCCTAAGCCCGTGGCCTCAATCGCATCAAGTGAACGCACGTGCCCTTCGGCCAAATCCATGACGTGGATGTAGTCGCGCACGCCGGTGCCATCGGGGGGTGGGGTAATCATCACCGTACACAACCAATTCCGGCAGACTACCGGTGGCCACGCGATCAATGTAGGGGAGAAAATTGGCTGGTATGCCATTTGGACGCTCGCCGATTGCGGTACTCTCGTGGGCACCGATGGGGTTAAAATAGCGCAACACCCCAAACGACCACCGATCATCATTGCTGCCAATGCGCTCAAGCATTTGTTCTAAGCTAAGCTTGGTAAATCCATATGTGTTGACGGCAGAACGCTCGGCTGTTTCGGGGATGGGAAAAATCTCCTGATCGCCGTAAACCGTTGCGGATGACGAGAAAACCAGATTGAAAACCTCGGCCTGCTCCATTGCGCGCAGCAGCGTCAAAAGGCCCCCGATATTTGTTTCCAGGTATGCTAGCGGCTGCGCCTAGCTCTCGGCCACAGACTTGAGGGCGGCAAAATGTACCACACCAAAGAATGCGTGATCTGAAAATACCCGCTCCAGAGTAGCCGCATCCGTGACATCGCCCTAGATGAAAGTCAGATGATTGTGCCCCACCAACGTGCCAAGTGCATCAAACACGGACCGCTCGGAATTTGACAGATTATCGAGGACCACCACTTGGTAGCCCGCCTCAATCAATGCGACAGCCGTATGCGAGCCAATGTAGCCAAGCCCGCCTGTCAGCAAAATAGTGTGTCGCGTCATCTGAAGTTCACCTCATGGGCGCACATCGCCCGCCCTCTTGATGCCAAACAACCGCGCGCGCGTCTAGCGATCAGAGGTTTCCCAGTTGGGATTGATCCACGGCTCAAGATTGCTGGGTGGCAATGGCGCGCGGCCCAAAATATGATCAGCCGCTTTCTCGCCCGTCATGATCGACGGCGCGTTGAGATTGCCATTGGTCACATTCGGGAAAATCGAGCTGTCCGCAACCCGCAGGCCATCAACGCCGATAACGCGACATTCAGGATCAACCACAGCCATTGGGTCATCCGTCCGGCCCATCTTACAGCTGCCACATGGATGATATGCGCTTTCAACGTGCTCGGCGATAAATGCATCAAGCTCTGCGTCCGTTTGCACATCTGCGCCGGGCTGGATTTCTTTGCCGCGATATGGATCAAAAGCCGCCTGACCAAAAATTTCACGCGTGAGGCGAATACAGTGGCGGAAGTCCTTCCAATCATCAGGGTGGCTCATGTAGTTGAACAAGATCTTAGGCTCGGCCGCGGGATCCACAGATTGCAGCGTCACTTGGCCACGCGATTTGGACCGCATTGGCCCCACATGCGCCTGCCAGCCGTGCCCTTCGGCAGCGGCCTCACCGTTGTATTTCACAGCAATCGGCAAGAAGTGGTACTGAATGTCGGGGTACTTCACACCCGCCTTTGAGCGAACGAACGCGCAGCTTTCAAAGCCGTTACTGGCCCCCGCCCCCGAGCGGTTCAAAACCCACTCCAAGCCGACTTTAAATTTGCCCCATAGCGACCAATGTTTGAACAGCGTGATCGGTTGAGTACAGGCTTGCTGAATGTAGAGCTCAAGGTGATCTTGAAGGTTCTGCCCGACCCCGGGCCTGTCCGCGATCACTTCAATGCCGTGCTCTTGGAGGTGTGCTGCTGGCCCGATGCCTGACAGCATCAAAAGTTTGGGGGAATTGAAAGCCGATGCGCTTACGATCACCTCTTTATGCGCCTTCACAAAACCCTTTGAAGTTTCCACGCCGACACAGCGTTTACCGTCGAAGCGCAGCTTGTGGGCCTCGCATTTTTTCAGCCGCACTTTGCCCTTAGCCAGTGCAGGCTTCAAATATGCCTTGGCCGCAGACCAACGCGAGCCTTTGTGAATTGTGGCGTCAAACGCCCCAAAGCCTTCTTGCTTAGTGCCGTTGTAGTCTTCTGTCACTTCGAAACCGGCCTGCGCGCCAGCTTCGACAAATGCGTGATAGAGTGGGTTTTCTTGGGGCATTTTGCTGACGTGCAGCGCCCCATCCCCGCCGCGGAAATCTGAAGGATCGCCGTTCCAGTTTTCCATGCGCTGAAAGTAAGGCAGCACATCGGCGTAGCCCCAGCCATCTGCTCCGGCCTCAACCCAGCCATCATAGTCCATTGCATGGCCACGGACATAGATCATGCCATTGATCGAAGAAGAACCACCCGTCACTTTGCCGCGCGGCGCAATGATCTTGCGACCACCTAAATGCGGCTCTGGCTCTGTCTCATACAGCCATGTGTATTGCTTCATATTAAGCGGAAACGATAGCGCACCGGGCATGTTGATAAGCGGGCCCCAATCAGAACCACCTGCCTCAAGAACCAAAACATCACAGCCCGCCTCACCGAGACGGGCCGCAATTGCGGACCCGGCTGAGCCGGATCCAATAATTACATAGTCAGCTTCCAAGAAAGCCTCCTTTTACAAATCAACCTTTACCCTTCCAAGGAACCAACCATTTTTCAGCCAAACGCATCAGAACGTCGATGCCAAAGCCAATGATGCCGATCAGAATGATCCCCATCAAAACAATGTCAGTGTCTTGGAATTTAGAAGCGGCCACAATCATTTTGCCCACGCCCTTTTCAGCCGCGACCAATTCTGCTGCAACCACAGTGCCCCAGCAAACCCCCATCGCAACCCGTGCTGCGGTGAAGATTTCCGGCAGTGAGTTTGGAATGATCACGTGGCGCAAAATCTGAACTTTGGACGCACCCAAAGAGTAGGCCGCGTGTACCTTGGAGATTTTCACACCAGACACACCGGAACGTGCGCCGATCGCCATAATCCAAAGAGCTGCCAAGAACAGCAGAATAATTTTGCCCTGCTCGCCAATGCCCGCCCAAATAATGACCAGCGGGATCAGCGCCAAGGGCGGCACGGGACGCATGAACTCAACGATTGGATCGAACCAACCACGGAACCAGTCAGACAAACCCATCGCGTATCCAAGCGGAATACCAACCAACGCACCAAGGAAAAAGCCGACGATCACACGGAAAAGAGAGAACGACAGGTGCTCAGCCAAGGTGACGTTTTGATACCCCTCAGCCCAGACAGACACGAGGCGCGACGCCACAGAGTCAGGTGCTGGAAGCCAGATATTTTCCATCTGCCAGCCCTTGCCTGGTTCAAAGTTCAACGTGCCTTTGTCAGTCAGCGCAACACGGCCAAAGCCCACATCAACGGCGTTGTCTTTGCTAATTGCGCGGCCATCCACTGAAACAATTTTCGCCCCTTCAGAGCGGTTTGTTTCGTCGTTCTTATCCCAAAGGATCAGCTTCGAACGATACGCCTGAACAGCCAAAAAGTCATCCTTGGCAAAGCCGGTGCCCGCCGCCACTTCCTGGCTTGGAACTTCTGCGCCTTTTTCAAAGACGGAAACGAAAACAGTCACCTCATCTTGGTTTCCGTTGGCATCTTCGACTGTGTAGACAAAGCTGCTGTCCCCAACAAATGGACCGGGTGCGTGGAACATACCAGGCAACCAGTTGGAGCCCGTGAAAGCTCCCCAGATAACAAAGATCAGCGCGATTGAAATGAACGACGCGGCTTTGTCCGATACCACTGCGCTTTCGTCACCAAAAGTAACGGTTTTGAGCGATGTATAATCAGCCTTGGGTGTCATTTGACGGCGAATGAACCGCCAAACAGTCATCGCCAGCAAGATAATCGCGATATAGCCAACAAGTGCAGGAAGCGCTTGGGCGATAGATACAAACAGGACGAACAGTTCGCCGCCCAGATCAGATAAAATCTGTCCCATTACGCGCTCTCCTCACTGCGGCCCATGATTTCTTCTTCCATGTCCCAGATCATTGTCAGAATTTCTTCACGTGTTTTCGCATAGTCAGGATGCTTTTTGACTTCGCGAAGGTCCGCGCCAACACCCAGTTCCGCAAACGGCAAACGGTATTCTTTGTGAATACGCCCCGGACGCGGCGCCATAACCAGCAGACGTTCACCCAACAAAAGCGCTTCTTCAACAGAGTGCGTGATCAGGATAATTGTTTTACCGGTCTCTTTCCAAAGCTTCAAAACCAGCCCCTGCATTTTTTCGCGGGTCAGCGCATCAAGCGCGCCGAGCGGCTCATCCATTAAGATGACATCAGGTTCGTTGCACAGACAGCGTGCAAGCGAAACGCGCTGCTGCATACCGCCAGACAATTCGTAAACTGCCTTTTCCTTGAAATCTTGAAGGCCGACGACATCCAACAAATGATCGACTTTTTCGCGCTTTTCAGCTGCTGGCATGCCCTTCATCGAAGGACCAAAGCCAACGTTGTCGCGCACGGACATCCACTCGAACAAAGCACCTTGCTGAAACACCATGCCACGGTCAGCAGACGGGCCGGAAACAGTGCCACCGTTCAGGCGAATT
This sequence comes from Thalassobium sp., assembly GCA_024640765.1. Taxonomy (GTDB): domain Bacteria; phylum Pseudomonadota; class Alphaproteobacteria; order Rhodobacterales; family Rhodobacteraceae; genus Nereida. Next base: position 41,899 of record JAHEEK010000005.1, read on the forward strand.
TCGCCACCAGTCGGCGCAAGGAAACCTGCGACGATGTTCAAGAGGGTTGTTTTACCACAGCCCGAAGGCCCCAAAACGCTCAGTAGCTCACCCTTTTTTAGGTCAAGGCTGACGTCTTTCAAAGCTTGCACTGCGCCACCATTAGGCAGCTCGAAGCGCATAGATATATTATCTATCTCAAGGCTACTCATTGCGCCTCTCCGATCATTTTTTGAATGTTGTCGTTGAAAATGTACGTCTCAAAAAACGGGCAGCGCGGTACAAAAAATCGCGCTGCCCAAGGTCGTGAAGTGTTTAGTTCATCGCTGCTTTGAGGCCAGCGGTGTTCACTGTCGCGTCATAGCTTTCGAGTGCGGATGGGATTGAGCCCGCGTTTACGAAAACGTCCGCAACACCCTTCATGAAGTTTTGCGCGTTGCCGCCCAACCATGCTGCTGAAAGCTGTTGGTCAACTGTTGGGAAGCTGAATGTTGACAGTGTTGAAGCTGTATCTTCTTCAGACATACCCGCGTCTTTTGCGATTACTGGGAGCATTTTGGCGTGGTTCGCGCTGTCTGCCCACATTGCGTTCGCATCTGCTGTGACTTTCAAGAACGCTGCAAGTGTGTCGCTTTCTTCTGCGATGAAAGCTGCTGGTGCAGTTGTCGCGTCAAAAACAAGAATACCGAGTGCTTCTTTTTCTGCGCCTGTCAGCAACACGTTACCGTGCTCTTTCATGCGGCGAAGCGCGCCGCCCCAACCACAGGCCATATCGATTGAGCCTTGAGCAAGTGCAGCAGCACCTTCAGCAGGCGCCATGTCAACAACTTCCATACCGGCTGTGTCCACGCCAAAGTGGTTCATTTGGCTAAGGAAGCCGTAGTGCGCAGCAGTACCGAGTGGCACAGCAACTTTTTTGCCAGCAAGCTCAGCTGCGGATGTTTTGTCGATCTCAAGGCCAGAGGCCACAACGCAGTTGTCGTTTTCTGAGTAGCTTACAGCCACGTCAACAACTTGGATGTCTTGACCCGCAGACGCGGCCACAACGAACGGTGGGATACCTTGGCTTACAGAAATCTGCACGTCGCCGGATGCCATAGCAGCCGACATTGCGGTTCCTGTGTCAAAAGAAACCCAGTTAATTTTCTTGCCGAGTGCTTCTTCATACATGCCTTCTACTTTGGCAAACTGGAATGGCATCGGCCACTCAAGAAAGTAAGCAACTGTGATTTCTTCGTGGCCAGCCGCGACAGCAGCTTGCGCACCTGTCAGCATAGCTACGCCAGCGACAGCACCCATCAATTTGGACTTAAGTGTCATATTTTGAACTCCCATGTTCATTTTGGCTCTTATGTTGAGCGTCTTACTTGGAACCTCATATTTGAGGCTCTGACGCGTTGATAACGCGGATGCCGTGGTTGGCCCACAGAGCAATCGCAGTAAAGCAAGCATACATATCGAATTTAAGAAACCCTAAAGTTGGCGCCTCGAGAGCACAAAAGCGACATTATCGCTGCGGGTGCCAAAATTTTGAGCGCGTTTGCAGACGCAGCAAGGAATTGAAACTACATAATTTTTTGAAGCTTTCCGAAAATCTGGTAAATTTACGGTTGTTTAGAACGCGACAAACTACAACTAACTGGCTATAAATGTGGTGTAAAACTGGCCCTATTTGCAAAGTATAAATTTCGGGCAATGCTTGTGTATATTCTGCAATTTAATGCGAGGTCCGACTCATGGACGGTAACTTTTCTTCGAATGATATCAGTGCTGTAGTCGACGCCGACCGCAAGCATGTCTGGCACCACCTGATTCAGCACAAGCCCTTTGAGACCGGTGAACCCCGGATTATTGTCGAGGGAAAAGGCATGTTGGTGTGGGACCAAAATGGCAAAGAGCACCTTGATGCAGTGTCAGGCGGCGTATGGACCGTAAACGTTGGATACGGCCGCGAAAGCATTGCAGACGTCGTGCGTGACCAGCTTGTAAAGCTGAACTATTTCGCCGGTTCAGCAGGCTCAATTCCTGGCGCTTTATTTGCAGAAAAACTGCTCAGCAAAATGCCTGGAATGACGCGCTGCTACTACGCAAACTCAGGCTCTGAAGCGAACGAAAAAGCATTCAAACTGGTACGCCAAATCGCTGCTAAACGATACGGCGGCAAGAAGCATAAGATCTTGTACCGCGACCGCGATTATCACGGCACAACAATCACTGCGCTGTCCGCAACTGGTCAAGATGAGCGCGCTGCACAGTATGGGCCGTTTACGCCCGGGTTCGTGCGCGTGTCGCACTGCCTTGAGTACCGAAAGCACGAGCAAGATGGCGCGCCTGCGGAAAACTACGGTGAGTGGGCCGCAAACCAGATCGAAGAAGTTATCCTGCGTGAAGGGCCAGAGACCGTTGGTGCGCTCTGCCTTGAGCCAATCACAGCCGGCGGCGGCGTAATCACGCCCCCCGATGGCTACTGGGAGCGGGTGCAAGAGATCTGCACGAAATATGACATTCTACTTCATATCGACGAAGTTGTCTGTGGCGTAGGCCGCACGGGCACGTGGTTTGGGTACCAACACTATGGCATCAAGCCTGACATGGTCACGATGGCGAAAGGTGTTGCCTCCGGCTATGCCGCGATCTCATGCCTTGTTACAACTGAGGAAGTCTTTGACATGTTCAAAGATGACCCGTCCGATCCAATGAGTTATTTCCGCGACATCTCAACTTTTGGTGGTTGTACCGCTGGTCCCGCAGCGGCGCTGGAAAATATGCGTATCATTGAGGATGAGAACCTTCTTAAGAATACGACGGCGATGGGTGAGTACATGCTCGACAACTTGCATGCCCTTGCGGACAAGCACCCTATCATCGGCCAAGTGCGCGGCAAAGGTCTGTTCCTTGGCTGTGAGTTGGTTGCTGACCGCACAACCCGCGAACCTGCAAACGAGAAAATCGCTCAGGCAATCATTGGTGACTGTATGCAACAAGGCGTCATCATTGGCGCAACAAACAGATCACTTCCAGGCAAGAACAACACGCTTTGCTTCTCACCTGCGCTGATCGCCACAAAAGACGATATCGACAACATCACGAACGCAGTCGATGCGGCGATTACACGGGCAACTGCCTAAACCACACATCATCAGAGCGGCGCAGGATGTGCCGCTCTGATAACCAGTCCAGTTATCTGCTAAAGTGTCTCATTATTTTGCAAACTGGCCATATCTATAATTTTGATTTCGCTGACAGCCAAATATGCTCATCTTGCGCGCTCAGCACTATTCAGAAAATTTAGAGCGCCCGTTTGACTGCGGTTGCTCAGACCAACTGTTAGCTCTAAAATAGCGCCAGATTATTCCTGCGATAAGGCCAGATTACATGGCATTGCCCGTCGAAACATTTTTTCTGAACAGCACCACCCAAGGCACGCTTAAGGCGCAAATCCAGCAGATGGTTGCCGAAGGCATTCTGTCTGGGCGCTTTAAACCAGGTGAGAAGCTACCCTCGTCGCGCAAACTCGCCACGCACCTTGGGGTCAGCCGAATTACGGTGACCCTTGCCTACACAGACCTGCTGGCTGATGATTATATCGTCGCACGCGGTAGGTCCGGATACTACGTTTCGGAAAACGCGCCGCAACCACCGGAGATGCCATCGCTCAGACCCACAAACGATGTGGTCGAATGGTCACGCGTCTTGGCGCACCGAAACAGTGACGTGCCTCAATTGGCCAAGCCAGCCGATTGGCAACGCTACCAATACCCGTTCATCTATGGACAAGCGGACCCTACGCTATTTGATCGTGCCAACTGGCGGCTTTGCGCTTTACAAGCACTCGGCAAACGGGATTTTGACGCATTAACAACAGATTACGTTGATCAAGACGATCCAAAGCTGATCGAATTCATCGCCCGTCACACTCTCCCACGCAGGGGGATTAAGGCGCGCCCAGATGAAATTCTGGTCACAATGGGTGCTCAAAACGCGCTGTGGCTGTCCGCACAACTGTTGCTGACGCAGCGTCGCAACGCGGTGATGGAAGAGCCTTGTTATCCGGGCCTGAGGGACATCTTGATGCAAAGCCGGTGCAACCTTCACCACATCCCAGTTGATGAAGACGGGCTGCCGCCAGATTTACTTCCCAAAGACATTGATGTGGTTTTTTGCACCCCTTCACATCAATGCCCAACAACAGCCTCAATGCCGCTTGAGCGCAAAACAGAACTGCTTAATCGCGCGGCATCAGACGACTTTTTGATCGTAGAGGACGACTACGAATTTGAGATGTCGTTCCTGAAGCCCCCCTCTCCTGCGCTAAAGTCACTCGATCAAGACGGGCGGGTAATTTATATTGGCTCATTCTCAAAATCGTTGGCGCCTGGTTTGCGGCTTGGCTACATGGTCGGCCCCGCGCCTTTTATCAAACAGGCCCGCAAGCTGCGCGCTTCGGTTCTGCGTCACCCCCCGGGGCAAATTCAGCGCACAGCTGCGTACTTTTTGTCCCTCGGGCACTACGACGCACTGATCAAACGTATGTCCAAGGCATTTTACCGCCGCCGCATGGAAATGGAAAAAGCGATTTATCATAACGGTTTAACTGTTGCGGGCCGCGGTGCGTTTGGCGGATCCAGCATTTGGATGAAAGCTGAAAACCGGCACAATACAATGGGATTAGCCCGCGCCCTAAAGCCCCAAGGCGTTTTAATTGAACCCGGCGGTCCGTTCTTTTTGCAAAAAGAAGATCGCGTTTGTCATTACCGCCTCGCGTATTCGTCAATTCCCGAGGAACGGATCGCAAAAGGCATTGAAATACTGGCTGCGGCAATCTGACTGGACTTAATTGAGCGCAAAACTGGACCTACTCAGCGGCTCACGAATCCGAGTATGTTGTCTCCAATTCACAAGGAGACTGCCTCATGAAAATGACTACAGAAGAAGCTTTCGTCAAAACGCTGCAATCGCACGGCATCCGCCACGCATTTGGCATCATCGGTTCAGCCATGATGCCCATCTCAGATTTGTTCCCTAAATCTGGTATTAAGTTTTGGGACTGTGCGCACGAAGGCAGCGCAGGTTTTATGTCTGACGGCTACACACGCGTCACTGGCGAAGTCTCCATGATGATCGCGCAGAACGGCCCAGGCATCACGAACTTCGTGACGGCTGTGAAGACCGCATACTGGAACCACACACCGTTGCTTTTGGTTACACCGCAGGCAGCAAACAAAACAATCGGCCAAGGTGGTTTCCAAGAAGTTGAGCAGATGAAACTGTTCGAAGACATGGTTGCTTACCAAGAAGAAGTACGTGACCCGAGCCGCGTTGCCGAAGTACTTGCTCGCGTCATCTCGAAAGCAAAGCGTCTTTCAGGCCCTGCACAGATCAACATCCCACGTGACTACTGGACACAGATTGTTGACATCGAAATCCCTGAGCCAATTGATTTTGAGGTCTCACCAGGCGGCGAGACTTCAGTTGCAAAAGCTGCTGAGATTATCTCAAGCGCGAAAAACCCAGTCATCCTGAACGGTGCTGGCGTTGTTCTGTCAAAAGGCGGCATCGATGCGTCGATCGCGCTGGCTGAACGCCTCGACGCACCAGTTTGTGTGGGCTACCAGCACAATGATGCATTCCCAGGCTCGCACCCACTGTTTGCGGGTCCATTGGGGTACAACGGTTCAAAAGCAGGCATGGAGCTAATTTCCGAAGCCGATGTTGTTTTGTGTCTCGGCACACGCTTGAACCCATTCTCCACACTGCCTGGTTACGGTATTGATTACTGGCCCGCAGACGCGAAAATCATTCAGGTCGACATCAACCCAGACCGCATTGGTTTGACCAAAAAAGTAACTGTGGGCATCGTCGGTGACGCAGCCAAAGTTGCCAAAGGTATCTTGGGCCAGCTGGACGCATCTGCAGGCGACGCAGGCCGTGAAGATCGCAAAGCAAAAATCGCGCAAACCAAATCAGCATGGGCACAGCAACTGGCGTCAATGGATCACGAAGACGACGATCCAGGCACAACATGGAACCAGCGCGCACGTGATGCAAAGCCTGACTGGATGTCCCCCCGTATGGCATGGCGTGCTATCCAAGCTGCGCTGCCACGCGAAGCAATCATCTCTTCAGACATTGGCAACAACTGTGCAATCGGTAACGCCTACCCAGACTTCGACGAAGGCCGTAAGTATCTGGCACCCGGCTTGTTTGGTCCATGCGGATACGGTTTGCCTGCAATCGTTGGCGCGAAAATCGGCCAACCGGATGTTCCGGTCGTTGGTTTCGCAGGTGACGGTGCGTTCGGTATCGCAGTAAACGAATTGACTGCTATTGGCCGCGGCGACTGGCCTGCAGTTACGCAGATCGTGTTCCGCAACTACCAGTGGGGTGCAGAAAAGCGCAACTCAACACTGTGGTTCGACGATAACTTCGTCGGCACCGAACTGGACACCGAAGTTTCATATGCAGGCATCGCCAACGCATGTGGCCTCAAAGGTGTCGCAGCGCGCACAATGGAAGAGCTCACAGATGTGCTCAACACAGCGATCAAAGAGCAGATGGAAGACGGCGTTACGACACTGATCGAAGTCATGCTGAACCAAGAACTGGGCGAGCCTTTCCGTCGCGATGCGATGAAAAAGCCAGTTGCAGTAGCGGGCGTCTCAGCATCTGACATGGCTGCTGAATAAGCACTGCACCACATCGCTAAACAACATTACCCGCCTCAGGAAACTGAGGCGGGTTTTGAGGTGAAAAGACATGAAGAAGAGATGTGCATGCACAGATGCCTTCGACCATGCGGAGCAACGGAAACAAACGCGCTATGGCAAAGACGAATAATTTTCTGAGCACAAACACTGTTGTTTGCCCACCAGAGTTGCTGCGCCAAGCCCAAGCCGCCCCCACACCGCGCGTCGCCATTGCCCGCGCCGGTGCAGCACTGCCGATGGAAGCCGCCCGCGACGCCACACAAGCTGGCATCATGGAGCCTGTGTTTACGGGCGAGCGCGCTTTGATCGAAGCCGAAGCGGATAAACTGAATTGGGACATCTCTGCGTTTGAATTGATTGAGGCGGAAGGCGAAGAGGCATCAGGAAAGGCTGCAGCATTTGCCTGTAGCGAGGGCCGCGCGGATGTTTTGATGAAGGGGCATCTGCATACAGATGTGTTTATGAAATCTGCTCTGAACCGCGATGCCGGCCTGCGCGCGGGCAAGCGATTGGTTCATATTTTCCACATCGGTCACCCAAGCGGCGGTGCGCTGACCATCACGGATGCTGCCGTAAACGTCAGCCCGAACATGGAGACCCGCCAAGACGCCACGCGCGAAGTGGTGCGCCTGTTGCATTTACTCGGCAATGATCGTCCCAAAGTTGCGTTTTTAAGCGCGACTGAAAGCGTGATCCCTTCCGTCCCTTCATCCGTTGAAGCCTCCGAGCTTGCCATATGGGCGAAAGCCGAGATCGCGGATGCTGATTTCTCCGGACCACTTGCTATGGATCTGATCCTGTCACCTGAGGCCGTTGCAACCAAAAAGCTGATAGATGATCCGGTCGCGGGGCAAGCCGACGCGATCATCGTCCCTGATATTGTTTCAGGAAACGCCATCTTCAAATCTGCCGTTTACATGGCCGGTGGGTGTGCTGCGGGCATCGTGATGGGGGCGGCCGTTCCTATCTTGCTGACCTCTCGTGCCGATCCACCTGCCGCGCGCATGGCATCCGCTGCCCTTGCCGCAATTGTAACCGCCGCCAACAAATGACCCATGGACCGCAGCACCGCGCTGTGCATCCAGAACCGACCCTGAGGAGGAATTATGGGATTTAATCAGCCAGTCGTGGACACGTCCCCGAAAGTTAGCGACGAAGTCCGTAAAACCACCTGCTACATGTGTGCCTGCCGTTGCGGCATCAATGTGCACATGAAGGAAGGCAAAGTTGCCTATATCGAAGGCAACAAAGACCACCCTGTGAACCAAGGTGTGCTCTGCGCCAAAGGCTCGGCCGGTATTATGCAGGTCAATGCGCCCTCACGTCTGCGCGCACCCATGAAACGGGTCGGCGAGCGTGGCTCTGGCGAATTTGAAGAAATCACATGGGAAGAGGCCTACGACATTGCTATGTCCAAGCTGAAACCAATCCGCGACGAAGACCCTTCAAAACTGGCATTCTTTACGGGCCGTGATCAATCACAAAGCTTCACGTCGCTTTGGGCGCAAGGTTTCGGTACGCCAAACTACGCAGCCCACGGTGGATTTTGCTCGGTCAATATGGCTGCAGCCGGTATTTACACTATGGGCGGTGCTTTTTGGGAGTTTGGGCAACCAGATTGGGACCACACCAAAATGCTGATGATTTTCGGCGTTGCAGAAGACCATGACAGCAATCCAATCAAGATGGGTCTGGGCAAAATCAAAGCTCGCGGCGCCAAAGTTGTTGGCGTCAATCCAATCCGCTCGGGGTATAATGCTGTTGCAGATGAGTGGGTCGGCATTACACCGGGCACAGATGGCTTGTTCATCCTGTCGATGCTGCACTGCTTGATCAAAGCGGGTAAAATTGACCTTGATTATCTTTCACAATTCACCAACGCGCCGGTTCTTTTGGATGAAACCGACGGAGGCGCCGAAGAAGGTCTGTTCCTGAAAGACAAAGACGGCAAAGCGCTGGTCATCGACCGCAATACTGGCAAGCTTGCACCTTTTGATGGCAAGGGCGTTTATCCCGATCTTACCGGCACACACCGCAAGGCAGGTGTCACACACCGCACCGTATTTCACCACATGATCGAGCGGTACATGTCCGAGGAATACGCGCCCGAAGCGGTTGCAGAGCGGTGCGGTATTTCAGCAAAACGCATCCGCAAACTTGCCGCCGAGTTAGCTGATGTGGCGTTTAACCAAGCGATTGAACTAGATCGCCCTTGGACAGATTTCCGCGGCAAGAAGCATGATAAAATGGTGGGGCGGCCCGTTTCGTTCCACTCGATGCGCGGAATTTCAGCACATGCTAACGGCTTTCAAACCTGCCGCGCGCTACACGTTCTGCAAATCATGCTCGGCTCTGTTGAAACGCCGGGCGGCATGCGGTTCAAACCACCCTATCCCAAGCCAGCGACTGCGCACCCCAAACCGCACTGCAAAGTCACTCCGGGTGCTGCGCTTGACGGGCCGCACTTGGGCTTCACCCACGGGCCAGATGACCTTTGCTTGCGCGAAGACGGCAGTGCCGCACGTATCGATAAAGCGTTTACATGGGAAAACCCCATGTCCTCGCACGGCATGATGCACATGGTGATTTCCAACGCCCATGCGGGCGATCCTTACAAGATTGATACGCTATTTATGTATATGGCGAACATGTCTTGGAATTCATCCATGAACACATCCGGTGTCATTGAGATGCTCACGGATAAAGATGAGGACGGCAATTATGTCATTCCAAACATCATCTATTCTGATGCGTATTCATCCGAGATGGTCGCATATTCCGACTTGATCCTGCCCGATACAACCTACCTTGAGCGCCACGATTGCATTTCGCTTTTGGACCGGCCAATCTGTGAAGCTGACGCCGTGGCGGACGCTATTCGCTGGCCAGTTGTTGAACCTGACCGCGACGTCAAGGGTTTCCAGTCAGCCCTTTGTGATCTTGGCGCACGTCTTGGATTGCCTGGTTTCGTGAATGAAGACGGCAGCCAAAAATACGAAGACTACGCCGACTACATCACCAATCACATCCGCCGTCCCGGTGTTGGTCCGCTGGCGGGCTGGCGCGTCGGCGAAGACGGTCTGCAAGGTGGCCGCGGCGAAGTAAACGAAGCACAGCTTGATGCCTATATCGAAAACGGCGGCTTTTGGATGGAGCATGTTCCAGAGGATGCCGCCTACTACAAACCGTTCAACATGGGTTACCAAGATTGGGCCGTGAAGATGGGCTTCTTTGATGCAGTCCAGCCTTATATCTTCCAGCTTTATGTGGAGCCTATGCGTAAATTCCAGCTGGCCGCCGAAGGCCACGGGGAGCGCCAACCACCGGAGCACCTGCGTGAGCGGATCAAACACACTCTCGACCCGCTTCCGATCTGGTATTCCAACGAGCCTGAGAACCTTGCGGATCAATACCCTGTCACGGCGCTGACACAGCGCCCTATGGCAATGTATCACTCGTGGGGCAGCCAGAACGCTTGGTTGCGCCAAATCCATGGGCACAACCCCCTCTATGTTCCAACCAAAATTTGGGAACAGAACGATTTTGAAGAAGGTGATTGGGCCAAGGTTGTGTCTCCCCACGGCGAGATTGTTGTTCCGGTAGCACACATGGCGGCACTCAACGACAATACCGTTTGGACATGGAATGCGATTGGTAAGCGTAAGGGCGCGTGGGCTCTTGAAGAGAACGCACCAGAAACGACCAAAGGCTTTTTGCTGAACCACCTCATCCACGAACTACTGCCTGCAAACGGCGACGGCATGCGTTGGGCAAACTCTGATCCGATCACCGGTCAGGCCGCGTGGTTCGATCTTAAAGTACGCATCGAAAAATCAGACGTTGCAGGCCAAACCCTACCTGATTTTGCACCGCAAAAATCGCCTGTAGGCAAAGGCCCCAAAGACCTTGCATGGAAGCTTGGTAAATGAGCCCTGTAAAACTGACACTCTTGGGCGTTGCTGCCGCCATCGCCGTGATGGTTGGGTCCTTCATCTGGTTCGTTGCCACGTGGGATGCCAGCAAAGAAGAACCCATCACCTATATATCACACACAACTCTGAGGGGGCTCGCATGACAACTCTGCCAACCCATACGGAAAAGAAACTGGGACTGGTCATTGATCTCGATACCTGCGTGGGCTGCCATGCCTGCGTGGTGTCGTGCAAAGGTTGGAACACTGAAAACTACGGCGCGCCCCTGTCCGATCAGGATGCGTACGGCGCCAACCCGTCAGGTACGTTTCTGAACCGTGTTCACAGCTACGAAGTACAGCCAGAGGCAGGCCCTGCCCAACTGATCCACTTCCCTAAATCATGCCTGCACTGCGACGACGCGCCGTGTGTCACCGTCTGCCCGACAGGCGCCAGCTATAAGCGTGTTGAAGACGGTATTGTTCTGGTAAATGAAGCTGACTGTATCGGTTGTGGTCTGTGCGCTTGGGCCTGTCCCTACGGGGCGCGGGAGTTAGATCAACAAGAAGGCGTCATGAAGAAATGTACCCTCTGCGTTGACCGGATTTACAATGAAAACCTGCCCGAAGAGGACCGCCAGCCCGCCTGCGTTCGGACCTGTCCTGCGGGTGCCCGTCACTTTGGCGATTTAGGTGATGAGAACTCAGACGTCTCAAAGCTTGTGGCTGAACGTGGCGGCGTTGATTTGATGCCAGAGCAAGGCACCAAACCTGTTAACAAATACCTGCCTCCTCGATTGAAGGACGACTATACCAACACCGGTGATATCGACATCCTCGCCCCCCTTCTTGAGCCTGTTGCGCCAGATGCCAAAGGTATTCTGGGCTGGCTCGATAAAGCACTGGAGAAACTCTGATGCATCCAGCACCATCCATTATTCTATTCACAGTCCTTTCCGGCTTGGGCTTTGGCCTGATGATTTTCTTGGGACTTGGCATGCCGTCCCCCACGGGCATTTCGGCGTTCATCTGGTTCGCTATTGCCTATATTCTGGCAGTTGGTGGGATCATCTCTTCGACATTCCACCTCGGGAACCCGAAGAATATTCTCAAGTCCTTCAGCCAGTGGCGCACAAGCTGGCTCTCACGCGAGGGATGCCTTGCGGTGGCGACACTGCTTGTCATGGGCATTTACGGAGCGGCGTTGGTCTTTTTGAACATGCGCATTCCTTTGCTTGGCTACGTTGGATCAGCGCTTGCGTTGGCAACCGTTTACGGCACGTCCATGATCTATGCACAGCTCAAGACCGTGCCCCGTTGGAACCATCCTACCACCTCAGTCATGTTCATCGCTTACGCTGTTTCAGGCGGTGCACTGCTTGCTGGACAAGTCAGCCTGGCAGTTTGGTTTTTGCCTGCGGCGGCCCTCTTGCAGCTTTTCATTTTCTTGACCGCCGATGGCCGCTTTAGCGCCGCGGGGAGTACAATCGCGTCGGCTACACAGCTGGGCAACATCGGGTCTGTCCGCCAGTTCGAACCGCCCCACACAGGCAGCAACTATCTTATGAAAGAAATGATCCACATCGTGGGGCGCAAGCATGCTCTGAAGCTACAAATCATCTCGGTCGTACTGTTGTTCACACCTGTGTTGCTTTTGCTTTTGCCCTTTAGTCACGCTCTCGCACTGGTCGCGGTGTTGGCGCACGTGGCCGGTGTCATCGTTGCACGCTGGTTGTTTTTCGCACAAGCAGAGCATGTTGTCGGGCTGTATTACGACAAGCGCTAAGCGGGGCTGTAGCTTCAAACACTCTTACTAACAAAAAACCTTAGGCGGCCTTTTATGGGGCCGCCTTTTTGCTGCGCGCATGTCATCTTGGACAGGACGAAGACAGCAAGAGGTCGAACGCGACAAAGCTCTGCAAGACATCGCCCACCTCCCCCACACACCAACAAAAAAGCAGGCCGGATGAACCGACCTGCTTTTGCAGTCTTCATAAACTTTACTGGATACGAGATTAGCCCTTTACGGCACCCGCTGTCAGGCCACTCACGATCTGACGTTGGAAGAACATCACTAAGATGAACAGCGGCACCGTGGCTGAAACAACAGCTGCAACAGCGAACATCACGTTTCCTTCGGTCTGGGTGGTCCCCAGGAACGAGGCGATTTTCGGCACCATTGTCTGGTTCTCTTTGCTCAGCAACATCGCAGTAACGGCAAAGTCATTGTAGGCCAGCAGGAAGCTAAACAGACCCGTTGTAATAACGCCCGGCCACATCACGGGGATGATCACATGGCGGAACGCTTGAAACTGGGTACAGCCATCCACCTTAGCACTTTCGTCCAGTTCCTTAGGAATTTTCTGGAAAAAGCTATGAAGCATCCACAATGTGAACGGCTGGTTGATAGCGACCAACACGATGATTGATGTGGGTAGGATCCCCCAGAGGTTCCATTCAAAAAACGGAAGCAGATAACCTGACACCAACGTGATGGGGGGCATAGCGCGGAAAATCAGCGCGATGATCAGCAACCAAAACGTGTACTTAAAGCCGGACCGCGAAAGCGCGTAACCACCAAGCGTCCCGATCGTCAGCGATGTGCAGACCACGAAAAAGCACACGATGAACGTGTTCAAAACAGCGCGCCAGAACTCTTCTTGTATCCAAGCACCTTCATAGCCCGCGCCAGTTAGCGAGCTGCCATATGCGGCTTCTGTACGCGGACCAAAAAACGCGTCTTTCCAATTGGTGATCGAGAAGAAGTCCAATTCAACTTTGAATGACCCCCAAAGCGTCCAAAGAAATGGGAACGCCGCCATCATCAACCAGATGCCGAGAAAGGCATAAATGGCAATGCGAAGGCCGAGGGGCTGTTGTGTCGCTTTCGAGCTCATATTTGATCCCTTTCCTTAAGTCTTGGCGTTGAAGTCGCGCCAAGTGCGGACCAATACAGGTGACAACAAAATTGCGACGCCGATAATCGTAAGTACTGACGTTGCAGCAGCAGAGGACAGCAAGCGCGTCTCACCACCCAAGTCGTTGTAGATGATCCAACTGAGCGAAGTCGCGTGCGCTTCGGCGTTAAAGCCCACAATCGGTTCAAAGACGCGGAAGTTATCCATCAATTGGATCAAGGCCACAAACGTCACAAGCGGCATCAAATGCGGGATCACAACGTAGCGGATTTGCTGCCAGCGGCTCGCACCATCAATCATGGCAGATTCTAATGTGTCTTGGGGCAATGTTTGCAGACCTGCGTAGAAGACAACAAAAGCGAAAGGTGCGGAGTGCCAGACACCATAAACCATCAGAGTGATCCATGTGAGTGCTGTGTTGGCCTTCAATGACAGGTCTGGATCATCGGCAAGGAATTGAATCGCGCTACCAAGGACGCCACGGCTGTCGATCATCCAAAACAGAATGAGTGAGCCAATCAACGGCGTCACAATCATTGGCAGTAGTGAAAAGAAAATCACAAGGCCCTTAAGATGGCGGTGCAGCGAGTTGACCCCAACCGCGATGGCAAAGCCAAGAACGATCAAAAGCGGAGTCACAACAAATGTATAGGTAAGCGTGAAGTACATAGCGCGGTAGAACGGCAGGTTCTTCAGCCCGTCGAAAAAGCCACCAAGGCTTTCGCGCCCAGACCACAAGGCAGCCACTTCATTCACTGCAAGGTGTCCACGATCAAGATAAATAGAGAGGCCCGCAAACCGGCCCAAAGGCTCAGCTAATTTTAGGGCGGCGGTCGCCTCTTGGTCGATTGATGTTTCAGTCGTACAGCCAAAGGGGCCACAATTCTCAACGGTCAAAAGGACCGCCTCATGAGGCGTAAACAAAGACTGGATCACAACTGAGATAATTGGAAACGCGATAAACAAAAGCATCGCTAATGCTGTCGGCAGGAAAAACCAAAAGAACGTTTTATGCTTCATCGATTAAGGTCCTCAACGGCCGTCAGTATCGTCAATAAAAAGGGGCGGGACCGCGATTGGTCCCGCCCGAAAGTCATAGCTCTTAGTTCAAGAAGCCCTGCTCTTTGGCAGCAGCTGTGTAGGCTGCTTCAACGTCTGCCAACGCTTGCTCTGCGCTTTCTTTACCCTGCATGAAGTCTGAAAGCTCTGCACCAAGTGCGGAGTGCAGCAGACCTTGGTAAGGCACCATTGGGTATGGCACCGAGTTAGCTGCAGCAGCTGCAAATACGCCTTTGGCTGCTTCAGTTGGCTCGTAGCCATCAATCAACCAAACAGCTTGTGTCGCAACTTCTGCATCGTCGAGGATCGCTGGTTCAATCGCTTTTGTAAGCGCTTTGAATGTTGCCGTTGCGTCTTCGTCAGAGATGTTTTTGGACACTGTCCAACCATCCCACCACAGTGTTGTTGCAGGTGTATCACCGCCAGCAACAGTCATCGGGCCCGCAATCGCGAAACCGTCAACCACTTCTTGTGGCACACCTTCTTCGGTGACCAGACCAGCCGCACGGCTACCCCACATGTTCATCATAGCAACGTTGCCCGCACGGTATTCAGCGTTTGTTGCGTTTGAGTCATGTGTGAGGAAGTCGGGTGACATGTACTCTGAAAGTGACTTCAACATGGTCAGCGTCGCGACGCCTTTTTCGTTGTTGATGTCTACTTCAGCTGAACCCGGCTTAAAGAACTCGCCGCCGTGGCCGATGTACATGTTGTTGAACTCTTGTGCGAGGTTCCAACCAGCTTTGTATGCGCCGCCGAGTGGGTTTTCCAAGATGCCCATGTCGCGGATCTTTTTCGCACCGGCCAGCATTTCTTCGTATGTTGTTGGCACTTCAACGCCAGCTTCTTCAAGAACATCCGCGCGGTACACCAAGTGCTGCGCGTTTGCCATGAAAGCAACGGCCATAACTTTGCCGTTCACGGTGATCAGCTGGTTTTTCTTAAGGTCTTGGCCGTACTCGGCAACCAGATCGTCAAGCGGGCGGATGACGTCTTCGTTCATCAATGCCACGATAGATGAGTTGGCAACGATCGCTGATGTGTACTCAGCAGGGTTGGATGTCATGCCCGCAACGTTGATCTTTTGGTGGTCCGCAGTAAGGTTTGTTTTCACCTCAACGTTGTCGTTTGAACATGCCACAGCACCTGCACCAACGGTTTGAATCGCTGGGAATTCGTTACCAACAATGTTTACACGACCTGCATCAATGCCGCAGTTCGAATGACCAGCGGCTTGCGCCGCAGCCGTAGCAGCGATGGAAATTGCCACCGCAGTTGTGATTTTTTTTAGAAACATAAGTCTCTCCCTGTTTGCTTTAAAAGGGCAGCGAGCCACCCAATTGACGCCCCACAATTGACTGCGGAGACATTTATTAGAAGGCTTACGCCTCCAATCGCTCACCAGTGTCCGAACGGAACAGGTGACAAATTTCTGCAGATATCGACACCGCAACCGGTGCGCCAATCTCTGTCCGGTAGTCTTTGCTGGCCTTCACATTAACCAACGCCCCACCAATACGGATAGCGACCATTGTTGCGTCGCCCAACAACTCCATGGTGTAGGCAGGCGCGTTTGCATCGCCCTTGGCGTCCACAACAGACGCATCTTCGGCGCGGAAACCCAAAGTGATCGGCCCATCAGGTGCTGTAAGTCCGCCCACCACAATACCATCGGCACTAAAGACGCCCGCCTTAATTTCACCTTCAACAAGGTTCATCGCAGGCGAGCCGATGAAGCTAGCCACAAAAGTGTTTGCAGGCGCGTCATAAATATCAGTTGGCGTGCCAACCTGCTGAACAACACCCTGCTTCATAACAACAACACGGTCAGCAAGTGTCATCGCCTCAATCTGATCGTGCGTGACGTAAATGGTCGTTACCTTAAGTTCGTGGCTGAGGTTCTTGATCTGCGCACGGGTCGAAACACGAAGCTTTGCGTCAAGGTTGGATAACGGCTCGTCCATCAAAAAGACATTAGGTTCACGCACAATCGCACGCGCTAGCGCCACACGCTGTCGTTGACCGCCCGAAAGTTCTGCGGGCTTACGGTGCAAGAACGGCTCCAACTCAACCATCGCAGCCGCGCGCATCACACGCTCGTCGTGCTCTGCAGTTGGGACTTTGCGCACTTTCAACGGGAAGCGAATGTTGTCGTAGACATTCATGTTCGGGTAGAGACCGTAAGACTGGAACACCATCGAGATGTCACGGTCTTTTGGTTCAAGATCATTCACACGCTCGCCATCGATGATGATGTCACCCTCAGTGACGTCTTCGAGGCCAGCAATCATACGCATTGTCGTCGTCTTGCCGCAGCCAGACGGCCCGAGGAGGACGAGAAACTCCTGATCAGCGATCGTCAGGTCGAAATTCTGAACCCCAACAAAACTACCCCACCGCTTACCAACATTCTTAAGCTGAATTTCAGCCATCACTTCCCCCTGCGTCGTGGCCCGTGCGCCATTTTTGCACACGTTTGCAAAAAGGCTAGACTCGAGATGCTCTATTTGCAATTCGCTTTTTACACAAACAGCAAAAAACGGGAGATGCGCCGATGATCGTTGATCCAAGAAACACCATAAGAAACGCCCTGCAAACGTTGTGGACAACAGGCGACGGAGCAGATGTTATCGCTGACAATGCCGTTTTTTCAGTAGCTTGGCCTGTGAACGAGTTAGTGGGGCGCGACGCGATTGTTGAAAACTTCATCACACCCATCCGCAATGCGCTTGCCGATGTTCATCGGCGCGACCTGATTTTTATTGGCGGTGACAATATTCGCGAACAAGGCGGATACTGGTGTGCGGCGGTCACACATTACGTTGGCAACTTCACCAAGCCTTTATTCGGATTGCTGCCTTCCAATTCTTTGGTGTTCTTGCGCGCAGGTGAATTCTACCGCATTGAAAACGGCCAGATTACAGAAGCCAAAATCATCTTTGATTTGCCCGATGTCATGCACCAAGCTGGCTGCCTTCCGCTGCCCTCACTGGGAACTGAAATTACATTTCCCGTCCCTGTCACACAGGATGGCCTTTGCCCGCAAACCGAAGGCGGCGAGGCATCCCTAAATGTTGTGCAGCGGATGTTGGGCGCGCTTCATGTGTTTGATCCCGTCACCAAAACAAGCGCGAGCCAGACAGGCGAAGACGGCACATGGGCCGACGATATGATGTGGTACGGACCTGCAGGGATCGGGTCAAACTACCGCTGGGAAGGGTTTAGCAAAGATCACCGCGTGCCATTCCTTGATGCGTTTCCTGACCGCAAAGGTGGGAACCACTACTGCCGCATCGGGGATGCAAACTATGCTGCCGTCAGCGGCTGGCCGTCGATGACCATGACGTTTCAGGGCGACTATCTTGGCCAACCCGCCGATGGCCGCGCCCTTACCCTGCGCGTGATGGATTTTTACCGCGTCGCAGATAACCGCATCAAGGAAAACTGGGTAACATTGGACTACGGAGATTTGTTTGCGCAGATGGGTCGTGATTTGATCGCAGAAGCAAACGCACTGCGCAACTAAGTGCAAACGACAAAGCGCCGCCAAGCCAAACGGACCGCGGCGCTTTGATTTTCCGGCAGCTTTCTTTAACGGATACGCTCTTCCGATAGGCCGTCAAACACCATGACGCGATCCACGTCGAACGACAGGCCGACTAAATCGCCTTTGGCAGACCGGTGATCACCACGCTCCTCGACAACAATTTTTTCGCCCGTTTTTGACGACAAATAGGCGTACGACACGCCGCCGAGTGCTTCGGTCAACTCAACCGTAAATGTATCACCATCGACAATCTGCGCGTGCTCGGGGCGCAGCCCAAGGCTAACCGCGATGCCGTTTGCAGGTTGCTCAACAGATAACTTCATAGTCGCGCCAAACGCAGGCACGTCGAAGCCGTCTTTGGTTGCCGTGCCATTCACAAAATTCATCGCGGGCGAGCCGATAAAGCCAGCCACAAATTTATTGTCAGGATCGCGGTAAAGGTCCATGGGCGCGCCCACTTGCTCAATTCGGCCTGAACGCAGCACGACGATCTTATCCGCAAGCGTCATCGCCTCGACCTGATCGTGAGTAACGTAAATCATGGTGGCGCCGATTTCTTCGTGCAGACGTGCGATTTCCACACGCATTTCAACGCGCAATTCTGCGTCCAGGTTGGAAAGTGGCTCATCGAAAAGAAATACTTCGGGCCCACGTACAATAGCACGGCCAATCGATACCCGCTGACGTTGCCCACCTGAAAGCGCGGCTGGCTTGCGAGCAAGGTACTCATCCAGCTTCAAAATGCGCGACGCCTCAGCGACCTTTTGTTCAATCTCGGCTTTGGGGTGGCCGTTCATTTTCAGGCCGAAACCCATGTTTTCTTTGACAGTCATGTGCGGGTAAAGCGCGTAGGTCTGAAATACCATCGAGACACCACGAAGCGATGGATCGAGCCGCGTCACATCACGGGCCCCAATGCTGATCTGTCCTTCAGTGGTTTCCTCAAGACCTGCCACCATCCGAAGCAACGTAGATTTGCCACAGCCAGAAGGGCCAACAAAAACGCAGAATTCGCCATCTTGGATATCCAGATCAATCCCGTGAATGACCTGCGTTTCGCCGTAGCGCTTGATGACGTTGTTTAGCTTAACACCAGACATGACTTAATCCTCTAACTATGGGCAACTGTGTCAGGGAAGCGCCAGTCTTGCACCTCAGCTGCAATCGCTGTTGTTGTTTGTTGTATGCGCGGCACAAGCTGCTCAAGCGCTGCCAGATTTGTGCGCGCAGTGGTCGATGTGACAGACAGCGCGCCAAGCACGCGACACCGTTCGCTTAAAATGGGGCACGCCACACAAATGATGGTTGGCTCGTGTTCTTCGCGGTCAAAACCGTATCCATGGGCACGGATTTCTGCCAGTTGGGCTCGCAACGAGGCCTCATCAGTCAGGGTGTGCTCCGTGAATTTATGAAACAATTGCAGCGGCATGATCTGGCTCAGCGTTTCTTCGGGCAGGTGCGCAAGCATGGCTTTGCCGACACCTGTGCAATAGGCAGGCCCCACTTTGCCAGCGGACGAGTACATCTCCACCGGTTCTGCCATATTGCGCTTATCCACGTATAAAACTTGCGCCTGATCCAGCTGCGCGAGGTGAACAGTTTCACCTGTTTCAGCGGCAAGCGCATCCAAATGCGGGCGCGCAATTGGTGCCAATGATGACGTCCGCCACGCCGCATGGGCCAAACGAACAAGCCGCACACCAAGCGAATAGCTCTGTCGATCAGGGTCGAACACCAACATGCCCTCGCGGGTCAAAGTTTGCATAAGGCGGTACAGCGTCCCCTTGGGGTAGGGCGATGCGGCAAGCAGCTCTGCAAACCGAACGGGCCGATTGAACTCGGCTACACGGTCGAGCACATCGAGCGCCTTGCCAACTGTTCCGCCACTCGCGTCCACGTTCATGATCACTTTCCTCCCAAGCGGGCCGACAACTCGCGACAGCCCTGTTGACAAGCCTATGCGAGTCGGCGTTATCATTTCAATATGTAAAACGTGGTTTCAAATAATGAAACCAAATACATAGTTGGAAGCACCTAGGGAGGATACCATGCGTTCCATTTTGAAAGCGTCTGTAGCGGCGCTTGGATTTGCTGCACTTGCAACCGGTGCCGTCGCTGACGGCCACGGTAAGAAATTGTCAGGCGATCTACGAATTATCTCTGACATGTCAAACCCTGCGCCTCGCGCAGTTATGGAAGGTCTTGCCAAAGAATTTGGCGAGAAGCACCCAGACCTGAACATTGATCTGGAAATCGTTGACCGCGAAGCGTGGAAAACACAGATCCGTAACGCCCTGACAGCCAACGCACCTGACGTTGTGAACTGGTATGCGGCAAACCGGATGGGCCCTTATGTGAACGCGGGTCTTTTTGAAGACATCTCCGACATGTATGAAAACGGTGACCTGCCCGGCCTTGATGCCGTAAAAGGCGCGATGACCCTTGATGGCAAGCAGTGGGGCGTGCCCTATACATACTATCAGTGGGGTATGTACTACCGTGAAGACATGTTCAAAGAGTTGGGCCTAACTGAGCCAACCACTTTTGAAGAAGAGCTCGCCAACTGCCAAAAAATCGTCGACTCAGGTAAGAAATGTTACGCAATCGGCACCAAGTTCCTTTGGACTGCAGGCGGTTGGTTTGACTACCTGAACATGCGGACAAACGGCTTTGACTTCCACATGCAGCTCGCACGTGGCGAAGTCGAATGGACCGATGCACGTGTCCGCGAGACTTTTGCAAACTGGCGCCAAATCATCGACATGGGCGGCTACATTGACGACCACCAGTCATACAGCTGGCAAGAAGCGCTTAAGTTCATGACAGACGGTGAAGCCGCGTCATATTTGATCGGTAACTTCGCTGTAGCACCAATGCGCGACGCAGGCCTCAGCGATGATCAGATTGATTTCTACCAATTCCCACTGATCGATGCGTCCCTGCCACAAGGCGAAGATGCGCCAACTGATACGTTCCACATCCCAGCCAATGCGTCGAACAAAGATAACGCCCGTGCGTTCCTGCAGTTCGTAACATCCGCTGATGTGCAAACAAAAATCAACTCTGGCGACGCACTTGGTCAGCTTCCGGTTAACGCAGCTTCAAGCGTAGACGCGGATGAGTTCCTTGAGCAGGGTTTTGCAATGCTGTCCGGCAATGCCAAAGGTGGCGTAGCACAGTTCTTCGACCGTGACTTCCCCGCAGAAATGGCAAGCGTTGGCATGGAAGGTCTGCAAGAGTTCATGGTATTCCCAGATAACCTTGATGATATCCTTGAGCGCCTCGAAGACGCGCGTCAGCGTATCTACAAGTAAACTAAATGTCGGAGGGCGGCCCAGCGCTGCCCTCCGACTTCTAACGACGCACCGACAATCAGCTTTTTCGAAAATCCGCTTCCAAAGACACAATCGGCTTTTCGCATAAGGTGACCGATCCAGCCCGGAGGCGACCAACATGACGGCCTTGCCCGACCCCACATCGCAACCACAACGCAGCTGGTACAAGCGTAACGAGATCGCAGTGACCCCATGGCTGTTTTTGCTGCCAGGGATGTTTTTCTTTGCGTTCTACGTCATCTACCCGATATTTCAGTCGTTCTGGATTTCATTTCATGAGTGGGACGGACTGGGCGAAAAAGTATGGGTGGGCACAGCAAATTACGAACGTCTTCTGGGTGGTGATCGGAAGTTTGAGACCTCTTTTTGGAACAACTTGAAATGGCTGTTCTTGTACTTGCTGGCTATTCCGGCAGGTCTGTCAATTGCGTTGCTTCTCAACCAAAAAGTACGCGGTATCCGGCTTTATAAATCGCTCTTTTTCTTTCCGTTCGTGTTGAGCCAAGTTGTTGTCGGTCTTGTATTTTCGTGGTTCTATCTTCCCCGCGAAGGATTGCTGAACGCAATTCTCGCTGTGGTTGGCGCAGGCCCCGTCAATATCTTGGGTGATCCGTCAACCGCCACTTATGGTATTATTGCAGCCGGTCTATGGCCACAGACTGCCTATTGCATGATTTTGTATCTTACGGGCCTGAACGCGGTAGACCCCGAACAGATTGAAGCCGCGCGCCTTGACGGCGCAAAGGGTCACCGTATGCTGTGGCATGTGGTGTTGCCCCAGCTGAAACCCGCCACGTTCATCGCCTTTGTGGTGACCATCATCGGCGCGCTGCGTTCATTTGATTTGATCAGTGTTATGACCAACGGCGGCCCCTTCGGTTCAACCCGCGTCTTGAGTTTTTACATGTACGAGGAATCTCTGTCGGAGTTCGGCTTCCGCATGGGATACGGCGCAGCAATTGCCGTGGTCCTTTTCTTCATTATGCTGTTTTTTATCGTCTACTTTTTGTGGTCGATGTACCAAGATGAAAGAGGAGGCCGCTAATGTTTCCGACCCCAATCGAAAAGACATCGCGCACGTGGCAATTGACGTACCGAGGCCTTCTGCCAATTGTTCTAATAGTTTGGCTTTTGCCGCTGATCGCCGTGGCAACGTTCTCTATCAAGCCGTCTGCCGACTTCACAAATGGAAATTACTGGGGACTGCCAACATCGTTTGAGCTATTCACGAACTACGGCAAAGTTTTCTTCGAAAGCGATATGCCCCGTTACATGATCAACTCTGTGTTGATCACTGTTCCCACTGTGATTGGCGCGGTTGCTCTTTCAAGCATGACTGGGTTTGCGCTTGGGGTTTACCGTTTCAAAGGCAACCTCGCGATCTTCTTCTTATTTATCGCTGGCAACTTTGTACCGTTCCAAATCTTGATGGTGCCAGTGCGGGATATCTCCGTGAACCTTGGACTTTATGACACCAAAGTCGGTTTGGTCCTTTTTCACATCGCGTTCCAAACGGGCTTTTGCACCTTGTTTATGCGCAACTTCATCAAAGCCCTGCCATATGAATTAATCGAAGCCGCCCGCGTTGAAGGGATCGCTGAGTGGCGTATTTTCTGGTTTGTGGTTCTGCCCTTAATGAAGCCCGCCTTGGCGGCTTTGTCTGTGTTAATTTTTACTTTCATCTGGAATGATTACTTCTGGGCAGTTGTGTTGACGCAAGGTCCGGATGCGCAACCTGTCACTGCGGGGATCACCAGCTTTAACTCTCAATATCGTGCGGCATACCACCTGATGAGCGCTGGCTCTATTGTTGCTGCTCTACCTCCTGTCGCGATGTTTTTCTTAATGCAAAAGCACTTCATCGCGGGGCTAACTCTCGGAGCTGTCAAATAGCATGCACTATTGGCGATTAGACGATGAACGTCAGACACTGGTTCTGGCAACCAAAGGCGCGCGGCTACCTCAAGTGATCTACTGGGGCGCGCCTCTACCTGCGGATGAGAATCTCGAAACGCTCCAAGCGGCCTACCAGCTTGATGTGACGGGCGGCATGCTGGATGAGAACCCGGATTTATCAATTTGCCCCGAAGCATCGCGCACATTTCCCGGCCAGCCCGGGCTGATTTGTCGTGATACAGACGGCACACCTTTGTTACCAAAGTTCTGCTTTGAAAAAGCGGGGACTGATGGTGGGCTGACCCTAAGTTTTCGCGATGATGAGAACCGCCTCACCCTGACCGCCATTTACGCGATCAACCCTCAAACGCATATCATCACCGCCAAGCACATTCTTGAAGCGGATCGCTCGATCCATTTGCATTGGCTGTCCGCACCAGTATTTCCCGCCCCACAAAACGCCAGTGAGATGATCGATTTTGCAGGCCGTTGGTGTGGTGAATTCCAGCTTAATCGAACGGCATGGTCGGCAGGCATGCGATACCGTGAGAACCGGACTGGCCGCACAGGTCACGAACACTTTCCGGGTCTAATCGTGCCTTGTGAAGGCGCCACAAACACCAACGGCGAGGCGTATGGCTTTCATTATGGCTGGTCCGGCGGGCACAAAATGATCGCCGAGGAACTGCCCGATGGACGGCGTCAAATCCAGTTCGGCCATGCCGCGCGAATGGAAACAGAAGCCGCCACCCGCTTTGAGACCGAAACTCTTTATGCAACGTTTTCGGGGCACGGGTTGAACGGATGCGCCACAGCATTTCAACGCCATACCCGCGATCAGATTGTGACCTGGCCCAAGGGCCAAATCGCGCGGCCTGTGCATTACAACTGTTGGGAAGCTGTCTACTTTGACCACAAACTAGACGTCCTCAAAGACATCGCCACCAAGGCGGCCAATCTGGGCGCAGAGCGTTTCGTACTGGATGACGGCTGGTTTGGTAGGCGCGACGACGACACGACGTCCCTGTCTGATTGGCAGGTCGATCCGCGTAAATACCCCGATGGTTTAGGCCCGCTAATCGATCATGTTCACGCCGAAGGGATGACGTTCGGCATCTGGTTTGAACCTGAAATGATTAACCCCGACAGCGATATCCACCGCGCCAATCCGCACTGGGCGTTGGGCAGCGAAGATCAGACCCTTGGCAGGCAGCAAAAAGCACTCAACATGGCGCTGCCCGAAGTCCGCGATTTCCTTTATGACCGCATGTCTGCAATCTTGCGTGACCATGATGTGGACTACATCAAATGGGACCATAACCGTGTACTCCCCGCCCCTGACGCCGCACAAACACGCGGCTCATATGCCTTGATCGATCGCTTGCGCCACGATTTCCCGCAGGTCGAGATTGAAAGCTGCGCCTCAGGTGGTGGCCGCATAGATATGGGTATTCTAAAGCGTACCCAGCGTGTCTGGCTGTCAGACAGCAACGATGCGCTTGAGCGGCTCAAAATTCAGCATAACGCAGCCCTTTTCCTGCCACTCTCCGTCACAGGAAGTCACGTTGGTCCGCGCAAATGTCACACGTCAGGGCGTAGCATCGATATTTCGATGCGCGCGTGGGTCGCTGCACAGCGCCATATGGGCTTTGAAATGGATCCCCGTGAACTGGACGATCATGAAGAGCGGGTTCTGCGCGACGTCACAAGCTGGTGGAAAGCAAACCGCGATTGGATGCAACGCGCAGATATTTTGCGCCTCGACAGCGCCGATCCGGCGGTCATCGCAGAACAGCAACTTGCCGAAGATCATAACCGCTTTGTAGTGTTTGCCGGCAAAGCAGACACAAGCGCGCAAATCGCTCCGCGCCCGCTTCGCTTGACCCGTCTTGACCCAACTGCACGCTACCGCATCCAACTGATGAACGGCCCCACAGCGCCTGCACTATCGCGCGGGGATCAGCGGATCAAAACCGAGCCTATGGAATTTTCCGGAGCCTATCTAATGAACTACGGCGTCACCTTGCCATGGAATTTCCCAGAGACCATGTGGGTACTGGAAGGAACAAAACTATGACTGACAAAAAGCCCCGCCGCTCGTCCCATTGGTATGGAAAGCTCGACAAAGACGGCTTCATTCACCGTTCTTGGATGAAGAACCAAGGGTTTCCAGACCACGCATTTGATGGCCGTCCGATTATCGGGATTTGCAACACATGGTCAGAGCTCACACCATGTAACTCGGGCCTTCGCGACTTGGCTGAGGGCGTAAAGCGGGGCGTTTGGGAAGCGGGTGGTTTCCCTGTCGAGTTTCCGGTGATGAGCCTGGGCGAGACACAGATGAAGCCCACTGCCATGCTGTTCCGCAACCTTCTTGCCATGGACGTGGAGGAGTCCATCCGCGCCTACGGCATCGACGGTGTCGTATTGCTGGGCGGCTGTGACAAGACAACACCAGGCCAACTGATGGGTGCGGCATCTGTCGATCTTCCGTCCATTGTCGTGTCCTCAGGACCGATGCTGAACGGGAAATACAAAGGTTCCGACATCGGCTCTGGAACAGATGTCTGGAAATTTTCTGAGGCCGTACGCGCAGGCGATATGACTTTGCAAGACTTCATGAACGCCGAGTCTGGCATGTCGCGCAGCAAAGGCGTGTGCATGACCATGGGCACAGCTAGCACGATGGCGTCGCTTGTTGAGGCGATGGGGATGTCCCTTCCGACCAACGCTGCCCTGCCTGCTGTGGACGCGCGCCGCATGGCGCTGGCGCATATGACAGGCAAACGCATTGTGGAAATGGTCGATGAAAATCTAAAGCCGTCCGACATTTTGACCAAAGAAGCGTTTGAAAATGCGATCCTTGCCAATGCCGCTGTGGGTGGTTCCACAAACGCAGTCGTGCACCTTCTGGCAATTGCGGGGCGTGTGGGCGTCGATCTAAGCCTTGACGATTTTGAGATCGGTGGCGAAATCCCCCTGTTGGTCAACTGCATGCCGTCTGGTAAATACCTGATGGAAGACTTCTGTTACGCAGGCGGAATGCCTGCGGTTCTGTCTGAACTCGGCTCTCACATACGATCTGCCAAAACGGTGCTTGGCGGGGACATTTCGGCCTATGCGCAGGGCGCAGAAAACTACAACACAGACGTCATCAAAACCTTCGACACCCCCGTAAAGCCAGCTGCGGGCCTGCGAGTTTTGCGCGGCAATCTGGCGCCCAACGGAGCCATCGTGAAGCCTTCAGCAGCCACAGATGCATTGCTTGAACACGAAGCCGAAGCGTATGTTTTTGAAAACATAGAAGATTTGAAAGCAAATATTGACCGCGATGATTTACCTGTCACGCCGGATACTATCTTGGTGCTAAAGGGCTGTGGTCCGAAGGGCTATCCCGGGATGCCTGAGGTCGGCAACATGCCAATTCCAAAAGTGCTTGTTCAACAAGGTGTGCGCGACATGATCCGTGTTAGCGATGCGCGTATGTCGGGCACTGCTTACGGCACTGTCATCTTGCACGTTAGTCCCGAAGCAAATGCGGGCGGGACTTTGGCGTTGGTGAAAACAGGGGACCGTATCCGCGTAAGTGCCAGTGGCGGTGTGTTGGAGTTGCTGGTCAGTGAAGACGAACTGACCGCCCGCCGTGCAGATTGGCAACCAGAAGAACCCCATTACACACGCGGGTATGCCAAGCTATATATCGATACTGTTTTACAGGCGGAAAAAGGCGCTGACCTTGACTTCTTGGTCGGTAAAGACACCCGCCTCGTCACAAGGGAGAGCCACTAATGCGCCCCACATTTCATGACCTAAAAGACGCCAGCGTTTATATCACAGGCGGCGGATCAGGCATCGGCGCGGCACTAACGGATGCGTTCTTGTCGCAAGGTGCAAAAGTGGCCTTTATCGGCCGTGAAGACGCCAGCGCGTTTTGCGACGCGATGGAGCAAAAGCACGGAACGCGCCCTCTGTTTTTGCAAGGTGACATCACAGACACGGACCACCTGAAGGCAACGATGGATCAGGCCGTTGCGGCACATGGGCCGCTACGGTGTTTGATTAACAACGCCGCAAATGACCAACGCCACAGCACAGCCGAAGTCACGCCTGACTTTTGGGACTGGATGATCTCGGTCAACCTCAAGGCATATTTCTTTGCGTGCCAACACGCCGCGGCTCTGATGGCCAACACTGGTGGATCAATCATCAACTTCAGCTCCATCAGTTACATGATGGGCAATGAGGGATACCCGATCTACACGACTGCAAACTCTGGCATCAATGGCATGACCAGAAGTCTCGCCCGTGAGTTTGGCCCTAACAACATCCGCGTAAACGCCGTGGCGCCAGGTTGGGTGCTAACACAGAAACAAAAAGACCTGTGGGTGACAGAAGAAGCGCTGGCCGCACACATCGACCGGCAGTGTCTAAAAACACCCCTTGCCCCGGATGACATCACCGGCGCGTGCCTATTTATGGCCTCCGATGCCTCCAAAATGATGACAGGTCAGGCAATGGTGATCGACGGCGGCGTGGTAACAACCGGATGACCGACGTGGAGTGGATCGCAATTGATTGGGGCACCTCGAACCTGAGGGTTTGGGGAATGAACGCAAACGGGCGTGCAGTGCGTGAAGCAACCAGCACCAACGGCATGAACTTGCTTGCCCGCGATCAGTTTGAAGACGCGTTGATGGCGCTGGTCAGCACTTGGCTGGACGGACCCACAATTGCCATTGCGTGTGGGATGGTCGGTGCGCGCCAAGGCTGGATGGAGGCACCCTATAGCACCGTGCCCTGCGAGCCGTTGGGCGAGGGCATCGTAAAAGTTCCGACACAAGACGCGCGGCTGCAAATGCATATTCTGTCGGGCATAAAACAGACCAGTCCCGCAGATGTGATGCGCGGTGAAGAAACGCAAATCGCAGGGTTTCTTGCGCTTAACAAAGACTGGGACGGCGTAATTTGCTTACCTGGGACGCACACGAAATGGGTCCATGTGAGTGCAGGCGAAGTGGTCAGTTTCCAAACCCTGATGACGGGGGAATTGTTTGGCCTTCTCAGCGAGAAAAGCGTTTTAGCGCACTCTGTCAACTCAGAAGGTTGGAGCGATGCGGCATTCGAAGACGGCCTCAGCACAGCGATGTCGCGGCCTGAAGCCTTGGCCGCGCGCTTGTTCAACATTCGCGCCAGCCAGCTTCTGGAAGACACCGCACAAGACACAGGCCGTGCACGACTTTCTGGTTTGCTGATCGGGGCGGAACTTGCCGCAACCAAGCCCTATTGGTTAGGTCAGAACGTCGCCATCGTCGGTAGCGCGCCACTCGCCGGCCACTACACAACAGCTCTGCGCGGCCAAGGAGTTCCTGTGACGGAAACAGATCCCGTCGCGATGACCCTTGCAGGCCTGACGGCGGGCTATAAGAAATTGAGAGGCATAACATGAGCCGTCCTATCATTGCTATTTTGCGGGGCATTCCCACAAAGCAAGCCGCCGAAGCCGCGTCAGTTATTGTCGAAGCAGGCATCACCACTATTGAGGTGCCAATGAACAGCCCCGACCCCATCGGGGCGATCAAGGCAATGGCGGACGCGCACGGCCAACAGGCGCTTATCGGGGCCGGCACTGTTCTTAGCAAAGCGCAAGTGGACGCGGTAGCTGACGTAGGCGGAAAGCTCATTGTATCGCCAAACACAAATCCAGACGTCATCGCACATACAGTAGCACTTGGCCTGCAATCCTGGCCCGGGGCATTTACGCCGACCGAATGTTTTGCGGCCCTTGAAGCAGGGGCAACAGGATTAAAACTTTTTCCCGGTAATATGGCGGGAATCGGCGGCCTAAAGGCGATCCGCGCAATTTTGCCCCAAGGCACACAGGTTTACGCTGTAGGCGGCGCAGGGCCCGATAATTTTGCAGAATGGATCGCAGCAAGCGCTGACGGGTTTGGCATCGGGTCAGGCATCTACAAACCGGGAATGAGCACAAACACCATCGCCAAAAACGCAGCGGCGATTGTTGCCGCCTATGATGAGGCCATAAATGATCTTTGACGAACGCGCCTGCGCGCTTGGTGAAGGGCCTTTGTGGCACCCGCTGCGACAGGAACTTTTCTGGTTCGATATCTTGGGAAAAACCCTGCATTCGCAAGATCAAACATGGCAGTTTAGTGAGTATGTCTCGGCCGCTGGCTGGATGTCTGAAACGCAGCTTCTGATTGCGTCCGAAACAGCTTTGTTCACGTTTGATCTGGAAACGGGAGTGCAAACTACTGTCGCCGAGCTAGAAGCCCATTTGCCTGATAACCGCTCAAACGATGGGCGCGCCGATCCTTGGGGGGGCTTTTGGATTGGTACGATGGGTAAGAAGGCGCAGCCCAAAGCGGGTAGCATTTACCGCCTGTTCGAAGGCAAGCTGCACCGCCTATTTGCAAATATCACGATTAGCAACGCCATCTGCTTTGCCCCTGATAAATCCTGCGCCTATTTCACGGACACAACGACAAAACAGATCATGCGTGTCCGCCTTGATGATGCGGGGTGGCCCGATGACGCACCAGCCGTACACGTTGATCTGACGGCCCAAGGCCTCAACCCAGATGGTGCAGTCACAGACGCCAACGGCAATTTGTGGGTGGCACAATGGGGTGCGTCGCGGGTAGCCGTCTATGATCCATCAGGAAATTTCATTGAGGCGCATGAATTCAGTGCTACCCAAATCAGCTGCCCTGCGTTGTCTGATCAAGGGCTCTTTGCAACCAGCGCTGCAGTCGATGTGACTGAGACCGACGGCGGCAAAACCTTCTTCAAGCCGCTCAACGTATCGCCCCAGTTGGAGCATCATGTAAAAGTATGATCACTAAACAGCCCCGCACCCTTGGCACTTGCTATTATCCCGAACACTGGGACCGCAGCATCTGGGAGGATGATGCACGAAGAATGGTCGAAGCAGGCCTGAGCTGGGTCCGGATCGGTGAATTCGCTTGGTCGCAGATTGAGCCGCGCGAAGGTGAATTTCAATGGGACTGGTTGGATGACGCCATTGAGATTTTGGGCCGTGCTGGCCTGAAAGTTGTGTTGGGCACCCCCACAGCGACGCCCCCCAAATGGGTTCTGAACAAATATCCCGACATGCTGGCAATAGACGCACAAGGGCAGCCCCGCAAATTTGGCTCGCGCAGGCACTACTGCTTTTCGCATTTGCCATACCGCGCAGAAGCTGGCCGGATCACACGCAACTTGGCAGAACGCTACGGGCCAAACGACTTCATCCACGCATGGCAAACCGACAACGAATACGGTTGCCATGATACTGTCATATCTTACTCTGATGCGGCGCGAAGTGGCTTTCAAAATTGGCTCGCAGCGCGCTACAACGACATCACCACCTTGAATAAGGCATGGGGTAACGTCTTTTGGTCGATGGAATACGATGATTTCTCCGAGATCGATCTGCCTAACCTAACGGTGACCGAACCAAGCCACATCCACCAACTTGATTTCATGCGGTATAGCTCGGACATGGTTGTGGCCTTTAACAAATTTCAGACCGATATTTTACGCACCCATACAGATGCGCCGCTGATCCACAATTACATGGGGCGTATTGTGGAGTTTGATCATTTCGATGTGGGGGCGGACCTCGATATTGCGTCATGGGACAGCTATCCGATTGGCTTTTTGTCAGACCGTCTTGAAGTAAGCGATGCACACAAACAGCATTTTTTGCGCCAAGGAGATCCGGACTTTCAGGCCTTTCACCACGATCTGTACCGCTCGGTGGGCCGCGGCCGTATGTGGATCATGGAACAACAACCTGGTCCAGTAAATTGGGCCCCCTACAACCCTGCCCCTCTTGATGGGATGGCGCGTTTATGGGCATGGGAAGCTTTTGCGCATGGTGCTGAAACCGTGTGCTATTTCCGCTGGCGACAGGCGCCTTTTGCCCAAGAGCAAATGCATGCAGGCTTGCTGCATCCTGACAGCACCGATGCGCCGGCCCTCTGTGAGGCACGTCAAGTTGCGAACGAAATTAAGGCGATGCCTGATGCCAATACTGCAAAAGGCGATGTGGCAATCATATTTGATTATGCCTCAGCATGGGCGTGGTTTGCGCAGCCACAGGGCGCAGATTTTGATTATTTCAGACTTATGTTCGACACATACCGCGCCTTGCGGCGCGCAGGCCAAAACGTGGATATCCTAACACCCGACGCCGCCTCGCTTGATGGCTACAGTGCTATTTTCGCGCCTGGTTTGATGACCATTCCGGACGGGCTGCGCAAGCTACTGCAAAGTACCAAAACGCCCGTCGTTTTAGGGCCGCGTACCGATACCAAAGACATCAATCTGGCCATCCCAACCCCGATGGGCCCGAATGTTGAGGGGCTTGATGTCACTGTGCGGATCACTGAAAGCATTCCGCCCACTGCGAAGTTTGACCTGAAAGGAGGCGGCACCGCGCGCCACTGGTTTGAGCATATTACAGGTAACGCCAAAACGCAGATTGAAACGATCGACAATCAGCCCGTGCTGGTCGGAAGAAATGGCCTTTTCTACCTTGGCGCATGGCTTGATGAGGCAGGATTTGACCGCGTGATCCAGATGTTTGTGACGCCCCATAAAATGCCAGCAGGTGTACGTGTTCGCGACACAGATACCCACAGGTTTTGGTTCAACTACAATCCACACACCGTCACAATTGATGGCCATGAGATATCAGCAGCAGGTGTAACATGGCAGAAATTGTAAGCTTTGGCACAATGCCAGACGGCACCAAAGTCCATAAAATCACCCTCGCCAATGATGCGTTATCTGCCAGTTTTCTGACCTTTGGGGCGACGTTACAATCGGTCTATCTGAATGGCGATGCACAGAACCTGACCCTTGGGTTTGATGATCTTGGCTCGTATCTGGCCCCCGGCAACATGGTGGGTTGCGTCATCGGCCCAGTGGCGAACCGCATTGGCGGCGCACGCGCAATGTTCGACGGAAAAGAGCTGAAGTTCGATCCATCCAGCGGCGGGAACACTTTGCACAGCGGCCCTGATGGCTGGCACAATCGTGTGTGGGATATTGTGGACAGCACAGAGCGGTGCGTCACGTTTATGCTGAAAGACCCTGACGGTTTGGCTGGTTTTCCTGGCAACAAAACTGTGACCGCGACCTACGCCATTGCGGGCAACCGTATTGAACTTGCCATCGTGGTCACAAGCGACGCACGAACCCCTGTTGCCGTAACCCACCACGGGTACTGGAACCTAACTGGGGCGCCAACCATCGATAACCACACCCTTGAGGTGCGCACAGATCAGTACCTGACCTCAGAAAACAGTCTGCCAACGGGCATTGCAGACGTTGCGGGTACTGAGCTTGATTTTCGTACGCCACGGCTGATCGGAGATACGTCTGTCGATAACAACTTTTGCTTATCACAACAGACGTCCCCAATGCGCGAGATCGCGGTGTTGCATGGCGGAGACAAAGCCTTGCACCTATGGAGCACTGACGTAGGCCTGCAGGTCTATGATGGTATCGCATTGAATGTAGACGGGCCGATGCCGCGCGCTGCTCTGGCGCTTGAGCCCCAAAGGTGGCCAGACGCGCTGAACAATTCGGACTATCCATCCGTTACTTTGGAAGGCAACGGTGTGACCACCCAAGTCATGCGCTGGCAGTTTGAGAAAATCAGTTCTGGGAATTGATCAAAGGATCACCAATCATCTGCACCGCCACAGCAAGATCGATCTTTTCGCCAAACTTTTCTTCGCGCAAAAAGCGCAGCGTATAGGCCATCACGATAGGGTTATTCATCATAAATGTATGGCTAACCGGCAACGTGATGTGAGAACGCATCCCCGCCAATTTCGTGCTTTCTACAGACACTTTACCGTCATGGGGCCCATCGATCAAAACAGCACCAAGTGCGCCAAGCGGCACATTACCCGCAATGATGCCAACAGGATAATCAACGCCGCCTAATTGACTGGGAACGCTGCCATCACTGGTGCCAAGTTGACGACCAGCAGGACCATTGAGCCATTCAAAAGGCACCAAATCCCCAAAGGTATCCACCAACTCTGACCCCTGATTGGGCGGCGCAAGCATGACAACACGCCCAAGATTGGCCGGACGCGCCTTTTCAAGATAGGCACGCACCAGAATTCCACCCATTGAGTGGGTTACAAAATGCACCTTGCGATCCCCACATTCGGCAACCGCAGGGCCAAGCGTTTGGGCGACCAGCTCCTCAATTGGCAATTGCCGCGAGGGGTAGCCGGGGTTGATCGTGTGATAGCCCTGCGTCCGCAAAACGCCCTCAAGCACCGCAAGCGATGTGTCGCTGCGCGCCAACCCATGTAACAGAACTACGCATTCGGCCGTCGCCGGTTGCGCGGTTAAACCCAATGCCATAAGCGCCTTAGCGACCCACGAACGCATAACTTTCAAATCCTGCCCGTTTCAAATCTTTTTCCGAATAAACATTGCGCAAATCTGCGAACCGCGACGTGTTCATACGCCGTGCAATCCGGTTCAAATCAAGCGCACGAAATTCGTTCAACTCGGTTAACAAAACACACAAATCAGCTTTCTGCACGGCCTTATATGCGTCCTCAGCCCACACCACACCCGGCAAAAGCGTTTCGCCCCCGCGCCCACCAAGGCAGGTACAATGGTAAGGCTTGGCGCATCACGCATGTCATCTGTATTGGGTTTGAACGTGACCCCCAGAACGGCGATGGTTTTGCCGTTAAAGCTACCACCACAAAGGGTGAGAAGCTTCTCAATCATGCCGCGCTTGATCTCTTCATTCACCTTGATGACCGTTTCCGTGATCTGCATTGGCACCGCATGTTCTTGGCCAATACGCGCCAAGGCTTTGGTGTCTTTGGGGAAACAAGATCCGCCATAGCCCGGCCCTGCGTGTAAGAATTTATTGCCGATCCGCCCGTCAAGGCCCATGCCTTTCGAGACCTCCTTCACGTCCGCGGCACGTTCGTTTTGCACCACGACCACCACTCAATCTGGGCGCATAAAATCATCTATTGCCGCCCCCTCACGCAAGAACTCGGGGTTTGATGCCACATCGAACAACGCGCCTTTGTTTGCTTTGCGGATAATCTGTTTAACCTGACGGTTTGTGCCAACGGGGACTGTCGATTTGGTCACCACGACTGTGTAGTCGTCGATTAGATGCGCAACCTCTTCTGCGGCGGCATATACATATGTAAGATCTGCGTGTCCGTCACCCCGACGCGTCGGTGTGCCGACAGCAATAAATACCGCATCGGCACCCTTCATGGCACTGGCCAGATCAAGGGTGAACGACAGCCGACCAACCCCAACATTTTTCGTCATCAGCGCTTCAAGGCCAGGCTCAAATATTGGGACGTGACCCGCATTTAGCTGCTCAATCTTGGCGGGATCTTTATCAACACATACTACGTCATACCCAAAGTCCGAGAAACAAATCCCCGAAACAAGCCCGACATAGCCGGTTCCAATCATCGCGATGCGCAATTAACCACTCCTGACACTCATTGGTCTAACTCGTCAAAACAATGCGCGGGGCAGCGGTGCAAAATTGGCCGCGTTCCGCTCTAACTTTTGACTTATTTGCGCACAATACTCAGCGATAATGACAAGAGTGAGGCACTTAGATGACTGAACAAACAACCGCGTTGGTAACTGGCTCGGCGGGCTTCATCGGGTTTCACCTGTGCCAAAGACTGCTGCGCGACGGGTTCCGTGTGATCGGTCTAGACGCCATGAAAGATTACTATGACGTTGCCCTAAAGCAGCGCAGACATCAGATTTTACTTCAAAGCGAAGGGTTCACAGCCTGTGAAGACAGGCTAGAAGGCGAACAGGTACTGCATAACCTTTTTGAAAAGTACCGCCCTGATGTGGTCGTGCACCTCGCTGCCCAAGCAGGTGTTCGCTATTCAATCGACAACCCGCGCAGCTATGTTCAGTCCAATCTAATCGGCACTCACGAGCTGTTGGAAGCGGGCCGCGCCTTTCCGTCCGCACATATGCTGCTTGCCTCCACCAGTTCCGTGTACGGCGCCAAACACCCAAATGCCTTACGCCGAAACCGACAAGGCAGATACGCGGATACGCAGATGTCATTTTATGCGGCCACCAAAAAGACAAACGAAGCGATGGCGCACAGCTATGCTCATCTGTTTGGCCTGCCTATCACAATTTTCCGCCTTTTCACTGTTTACGGCCCTTGGGGGCGGCCAGACATGGCGCTTTACAAATTCACACGCAACATTTTGACCGGTGACCCGATTGATGTGTACAACCACGGCGAAATGAGCCGAGACTTCACCTATGTGAACGATCTGGTCGAAGCGATCCGCTTACTTATTGAAGCAGTCCCTGAACGTAGCGAAGATATCGCCCCGAATGATAGCCTGTCACCAGTTGCGCCATGGCGTGCGGTGAATGTAGGCAACTCGGAGCCGGTCAAACTGATGGATTTCATAGCGGCCATTGAAAAAGCCACTGGAAAAACCGCAAAACTCAACATGATTGACATGCAGGCCGGCGACGTGCCCGCGACATGGGCAAACGCGCAATTGCTAAGAGACCTGACCGGATACCAACCTCAAACAAGCGTTGCGCAGGGCGTTGAGGAATTCGTGCGCTGGTATCGCGACTATTACCAGACATAATGAGTAAAAATGGTGGCGTGGGGGAGACTTGAACTCCCGACCTATCGATTATGAGTCGATCGCTCTAACCAACTGAGCTACCGCGCCACTGGCGGCTGATTTATCGACGGCACCCCATGGCGTCAACCCGCAAACTCGTGCAAATTGCCTTCAACGAAGGGGATGACCATGATTTCTGAATTGCAAAGCATCGTTGGCGAAAATTATGTGACAACCGGCAAGGATTTAGCCGCCTATTCCAGCGACTGGGTCGGCTGGTATAGCTGGAAACCTCTTGCACTGGTCCGTCCTGCAAATACCGCAGAAGTTGCAACAGTGGTCAAATGGGCGAACGAAAACAAAACCGCAATCGTGCCCGTGAGCGGCAATACCGGCCTGAATGGTGGAACCCATGCTGAAGGGGCCGTGATGCTATCGCTCGACCGGCTCAACAAAATTCGCGAAATGCGGGCTGATGCACGCGTGGCAGTTGTTGAGGCTGGTGTAATAATGTCCCAACTGCATGATGCAGCTGACGCCTTAAACCTTGTGTTTCCGATGACGTTTGGAGCCAAAGGCAGCGCGATGATTGGCGGAATGCTATCGACCAACGCAGGCGGCTCAAACGTTTTGCGTTACGGCAACACCCGCGATCTTTGCCTTGGTCTTGAAGTGGTCACCCCCCAAGGCGAGATCATGGATCTGATGGGCGCGCTTCATAAAGACAACTCTGGTATCAACCTAAAGCACTTGATGATCGGTGCAGAAGGTACCCTGGGAATCATTACTGCCGCCGTTATGAAGCTGGCCCGGAAGCCGTTGGCCTATGCCACAGCCATGCTGGCGGTGCCCAACCTTGATGATGCTTTGCGCCTTCTGAACAACCTTCAGCAGGCAACAGGCGGCGGAGTTGAAGCATTTGAATATATGACGCGCCCTTATGTTGAGGCGCATATGAAAAACCACGGCGGCGGAGAACCCTTCGATGCACCGCACCAGATCAATATCTTGTGCGAAGTAGGTGCTACGGCGCCGCGTGACGCAGACGTGCAACCCGACGGGTCTGTTCCGATCACATCTTATCTTGAGGATGTCTTGGGCCAAATGGTGGAAAGCGGTCAGGTGTTGGATGCCGTAATTGCAAAAAACGAGGCGCAACGCCGCCAGATGTGGGAGCGGCGCGAGGCAGCGGGTGAGGTTCTTCTAAGCCACAAACCACTGGTCAACACAGATGTTTCCGTCGCGCTTGACGATGTTAGCCGCTTTATCAGGCTTGCAGATGCGCGGATGCAGCAGATTGATCCCGGCGCACAACCCATGATCGTCTCACACTTGGGCGACGGCAATGTGCACTATGCGGTATGGCCCGCGACACATGATGAGGCCGTGCATAAATCCATGGTCGAAGCGATTGAGGATTGCGTCGTTGAAGTGCAGGGCAGCTTTTCGGCCGAACATGGCATTGGGATCTCAAAGCTTGATACGATGTCGCGACGCAAAGACCCCGCGGCCCTTACGATGATGCGCACGCTGAAAACAGCGCTCGACCCCAATAACATCCTCAATCCCGGCAAAGTGATTCCACCGGCGCCGGCCGATTAATTCAGCCAGCTGAAGAAGTCATCGTCCGCTTGACTGCGCAACTTACGGGCCATTTCAACGCCCAGTTTTGCGCCGTCAGCCACAGAACAGGTTTGCTCATCACTAAGCACCTCAGAACCATCAACGCGCAAAATTTCACCGCGTAGGGTCAGAGTATCGCCATCAATAGTGGCCAAACCGCCAATTGGCGTTTCGCATGATCCGTCAAGAGCACCCAAAAAGGCGCGCTCCGCCGCAAGACGTTGGGTCGAGAAGGTGTCATTGATGGCGCTCAGCATCTCGCTGATGCGGTCATCACCCAAACGCTGTTCAATACCGATACAACCTTGAGCCACCGCCGGAAGCATTTCTTCAGCCTCAATGGCGGTGCGGGGCACCTCATCCATTGCCAACCGGTTCAACCCAGCCATGGCAAGGAAGGTTGCTTCAGCCACGCCGTCTTTCAACTTTTTTAATCGCGTTTGAACGTTTCCACGAAATTCGACAATTTCTAGATCAGGACGATAATTCAAAAGCTGCGCTTTGCGTCGCAGGGATGACGTGCCAACCACAGCCCCCTCTCGCAGATCAGCAAGCTTGCCGCCGTCCAAAGAGACAAACGCATCACGCACGTCTTCACGGGGCAAATAAGTCGTCAGTGCAAGCCCGTCTGGCTGCGCAACGGGCATGTCTTTCATCGAATGGACTGCAATATCAATCGCGCCAGACAGCAGATCGTCTTCAATCTCGCGGGTAAACAGACCCTTGCCGCCGATTTCTTTCAAAGGCCGGTCCAAAATGCGGTCACCGGTTGTTTTGATCACAACAATCTCAAAAGCACCCTCAGGCAGATTAAAGGCCGCCATCAACCTTTGACGGGTTTCATAAGCCTGCGCGAGCGCAAGCGGCGAACCACGAGTGCCGATTTTCAACGGTGCATCGAGAGAAGGTAGAGTCATAATTTACATTGTCCACTTTTGTTGACACAATAGGTGTCTATAAGTTGAGTGGCCATTCCTCAACCCCGAGAACGTTAACTGGCCACATTCAAAAAGCAAAATATCTTTTCGCAAGAAAAGTCCCGTGATACCAAGCGCCTAGTTCGGCGCGCCCGAAGCAAGGAAATTCCGATGAAGGACAGCATTACCATGACAAAGCCAAAGAAATTGCTGCAAAGCCTTGCGGGCGAAACGCTTGAGACGCCCCCAATCTGGATGATGCGCCAAGCAGGGCGCTACCTGCCCGAGTATCGCGCCACCCGCGCACAGGCCGGTGATTTCCTATCACTTTGCTACAATCCGGAATTGGCCGCAGAAGTAACGCTTCAGCCGATCCGCCGCTACGGCTTTGATGCTGCGATTCTTTTTGCAGACATTTTGCTAATCCCCAAAGCGCTTGGCGCTGATCTTTGGTTTGTCACCGGCGAAGGCCCCCGCCTTTCCACGATCACAACCGATGCGGACTTTGCCAAAATCAAAAACGCGGATGATGTTCATGATCACCTTGCGCCAATTTACGAGACCGTAAAAATTCTTGCACGTGAACTGCCGGAAGAAACCGCGCTGATCGGCTTTGCGGGCGCGCCTTGGACCGTTGCCACATATATGATCGCGGGTCGCGGCACCCCTGACCAAGGGCCAGCACATCAGCTGATTGCTGAGAACCGCCCGCTGTTTGAAGCGCTGATTGACCGTCTGACGGACGCGACAATTGCGTATCTGTCGATGCAAATCGAAGCCGGCGCAGAAGTCGTTAAACTGTTCGACAGCTGGGCAGGCTCACTTAAGGGTGACGACTTCCAGAAATACGCCCTGGCCCCCGCCATCAAAATCATCACAGCACTTAAAGCAAAACACCCCACCACACCGATCATCGCCTTCCCCCGCGAAGCAGGTGATGGGTACATAGGCTTTGCCAAAGCAACGGGCGCAGACTGTGTTGCCCTCGACAACTCCGTCAGTGCCGAATGGGCCGCGCGCAATGTTCAAGTTGATGGCTGCGTTCAGGGTAACCTCGCCTCAAGCCATATGGTCACCGGCGGCCAAGCACTTGTTGATGAAACACGTGCCATCGTTGATGCCTTCAAGGGTGGGCCGCATATTTTCAATCTTGGTCACGGCATTACACCGGATGCTGATCCAGAAAACGTACAACTGATGATCGACACGGTGCGCGAAAAACGCAACTAACCCGCTTCATCAAATCAGCAAAAAAGGCCGTGCATTCATTTGTGCGGCCTTTTGTATTTTATGAACCCAAAAGCAGTGGACCGAGGTCTAAACCCACTTGGCCAGAGGCGGCAGGGACATCAATACCGCGTTGGCATCGTGACCTGTCTCAAGACCAAACTTAGTACCGCGATCATACACAAGATTGTACTCCGCATAGAGCCCACGGTGAATGAGTTGAGCCTCTTTATCAGCCTCATTGAAATCTGCTGTGCGGCGTTTCTCAACAAGCGGCACATAAGCCGGCAAAAAGGCACGACCGATGTCTTGGGTCAAAGCAAAATCTGCCTCCCAATCACCCGTGTTGTGATCATCCATGAAAATACCCCCAACACCGCGGGCACGATGACGGTGCGGGATATAGAAATACTCATCAGCCCACTCTTTTAGGCGCGGATACAAATCCGCACCATGTGGTGCTAAATGCTGCTCCTGGGTCGCGTGAAAATGCGCCGTGTCTTCATCAAACTCAAGACAAGGATTGAGGTCAGACCCGCCCCCAAACCACCACGCATGAGGCGTCCAAAACATCCGTGTGTTCATGTGAACTGCCGGTGCTTGCGGGTTGCGCATGTGTGCCACAAGGCTAATCCCGCTGGCCCAAAAACGCGGATCATCCGCCATACCGGGAATACCTTTGCGCGCAGCCATCGCGGCCTGTGCACGCGGAGCCAACGTACCGAAAACCGTACTGACGTTGACACCTACTTTTTCAAATACGCGCCCACCGCGCATAACGCTCATCAGGCCGCCACCTGCATCGGAACCGTCATCAGATGCCCGTGTTGTTTCCGTCACTTCAAACGAATCTGGCGCCATATCTGAGAACGGCCCTGTTGTGTGTGACGCCTCAAGGTCTTCAAACGCTGCAACGATTTGGTCACGTAACTCACGAAACCACGCTGCGGCGAGCGCTTTGCGGCTGTCAAAATTTTCGGTCATGCAAACTGTCCTCTTTAGTTGACACTTTACTAGCATGTGTGTTGCGACTTGCCTAGATTTGGGCAGCACCTCGCAACATCGATTTATGATATGTTTGGCAAAACTAGTGGGCTGGTGCGCGCGCTGCATCAACAAGCGAGCGGCCACCATCAACCGTAATCACTTCACCCGTAACAAAGCTTGAAGCATCTGAGGCCAAATACTGCACCGCATCAGCCACCTCGGACGGCCCAGCAATCCGGTGCAGGGGCGTATGTTCTTTGATGTCTTCACGGTATTCTTCATTGTCTTTCAGCGTATCCTTAAGGCTGGCTGACATAACTGAACCGAAGGCAACTGCATTGACGCGAATGCGGTGCGGCGCCAATGCCACCGCCATAGAACGCGTCATTTGGTTCAACGCAGCAGAGCTCACGGAATAAGCAAGCAATTCGGGCTGGGTGCGATTTGCAGCAATTGAGCTTAGGTTTACGATGGAGCCCGCAGGCGCATCTTCCGCATAAGTCTCGGCCTGTTTCATCATGCGTTTCGAAATGGCCTGTGTGAGGCGAAGCGACGTCATCAGGTTTTGCTGCAACAGTGTTTCAACTTGATCGGCTGCAGGGTCAAACGGATCAGACTCAAGGACCTGACGTGAGCCGTTCACCAAAATATCAACCTGATCGAAGTGATCCAACGTGGCAGACAACAGGTTCGCAATTGTCAGCTTTTCGCGCAGATCACCTGAGAACGTGATGAACTTCGGCTCCGCGCTATCGTCCGCCCCCACCTCGGCAACCAGCTTTTCCTCATTCATATCAGCGAATACGACATTGGCGCCCATGGACAGAAAGTGGCGACCAATCGCAAGGCCGACCCCGTTGGCAGCACCGGTCACAATAGCAGTTTTGCCAGCAATGGAAAAAGACATCAGATGCTTCCTAACTTGGTTTACCGGCGGCGGCGTGGCTTGCGGGCGTGTAGCACTTTGAAGCTTGCGTCGCCGGCAATTTCTTTGACGTCCGCAAACAGCTCAGACAGCGTCCCTTCATAAGGCAGGTGTCTGTTTGCAACGATCCACATTTGCCCACCGGGGTGCAATACTGATGCACCGGCCGCGAGAAATGCGCGACCAATTGCCGGATCTGCAGTACGTGATGTGTGGAACGGTGGGTTGGAAATAACCGCGTCGTACAACGCTTTTTCCGGTTTAAACCGCGTTGCATCCGCCCAATGCAAATGCGCGCGCTCATCAGTTACATTGTGAGCAGCGCATAGATGTGCCGCGTGGTCAGCCTCAACCATATCAAGATGGGCGACGTTATCACGCTTCAAAATCTGCGCCGACAACCAACCCCAGCCGGAGCCCATATCCATAATTTTAGCAGGCAATTTCATAGGCAAAGCCGCGGCAAGTGCTGCGCTTCCTTTATCAACCGCACCTGCAGAAAAGACACCTACGCTGGTTTTGAAGCCATCCGGCCCATTCTGCATCGGATCATCTATTGCCCAAGCGCTAAGGTCTGCACCTGCTGAGATTGTGAAAGCTTTGCCGTGTTGCTTGGAAAATGCCGAAGTTACATCACACATCTTGCGAAGATCACGAAAAACACTCTCAACGCCCTCAACTTTCAGGCCATCAACACTGACTGCCCCGTCAGTTCGGGAGGCCGCATCGGCGATCCGCGCGCGGATCGCGTCTTTGGCGCGCGGTAGAAACACGATGCTGTGGGCAAATCTGCCCTCAGGCAGGGGGCTAACGGTGTATCCGCGCGCAGCCCACGCATCATGGTCCGGCTTGAACGGCTGAATAATGAAAACGCGGTCCTGAGGCAGCGCAGCTAAGTCTGCATCCGCGGATGGGCCCCAAACCGCAATTACGCCCTCATCGGGCAGCGGTACGAAGCCCGCATCTATGGCAAGTGAAAGTCGTGACATCAGGAGAGCGGCCGCAGCCTATTCCTTTTCCATTGTGCATTGCAGCGGGTGCTGGTGACGCTGCGCGAATTCCATCACATGCGTCACTTTTGTTTCCGCCACCTCGTGACTGAAAACACCTACAACAGCCAGCCCTTTTTTGTGGACGGTCAACATCAATTCAAACGCCTGTGCGTGATTAAGGCCAAAAAACCGCTCAAGCACGTGCACAACAAATTCCATTGGTGTGAAGTCATCATTGAGGATCATCACTTTGTACATCGGTGGCCGCTTTGTCTTTTCACGCGGCTTCGTTGCCAACCCGATGTCGCTATCAGGGCTGTCAGGTTCGTCGTTTGAAAGGTGCCAATTCGCCATCATTACGTTGAAATCCCATGGGCCGTGGTGCGATACACTATATAAAGCCACTGCGCCGTATGAAAAGGGGGCAATCCAAAGCTCAGGGCATATGCAATAATTTGCCCGCCAAAGTAGACCGACCTATACAGGGCCTATGTAGGCGGGGCAGCCGAATACACTACCAAATATTGAGAAGCGCCTATCGAAAGATAGCAAAACCTATTGAAAATAAGGGGGTTTTCGGATTCGCCAAAAAATGGTAACCAATTAACAATAAAAAAGATCAGTCGGAAAACCGGCGATCAGAGGCAAGTTTGGCAAGGCAGGTTCCCAGTGTTTTACACCTTTGGGCGCGTTTCGCGTATGTTCGTTTTCACACTTGCATTGGTGTGTGTGATGTTAACCCCCGGAATGGGCGTAACGGCCCCTTATGCGGCAATGGTCATTGACGCACGGTCGGGTGAGGTTCTTCACTCCCGCAACGCTGACACCCGCCTTCATCCGGCATCTCTTACAAAAATGATGACGCTTTACGTGGCGTTCGAAGCTGTCCGCAAAGGTGAGATTAGCCTTGATACGCGCGTAAAAATATCGCGCAAAGCCGCCGCAGAGCCCCCCTCAAAGATCGGCCTCAAGTCGGGTCAGCGCATTCAATTTCGCTACCTGATCCGCGCAGCAGCCGTGAAGTCAGCCAATGACGCCGCCACTGCAATCGGCGAGGCCATCTCAGGCTCGGAAGCTGCGTTTGCGCGCCGCATGACACGCACAGCCAAAGCCTTGGGCATGTCCAAAACCACATTCAAGAACGCGCATGGATTGACCGAAAGCGGTCACATGTCGACAGCCCGAGACATGACCACAATGGGCCGTCGATTGTTTTACGACTATCCACAATACTACAACCTCTTCT
The DNA here is from genome assembly GCA_024640765.1 of Thalassobium sp. GTDB lineage: Bacteria > Pseudomonadota > Alphaproteobacteria > Rhodobacterales > Rhodobacteraceae > Nereida. Next base: position 85,829 of record JAHEEK010000005.1, read on the forward strand.
CGCGCATCACGACAGACGCTGGCATCCGCACGGTCTCCAACACCAACCGTCGCCTTCTTGGCAACTACCGCGGCGCAGACGGCATCAAAACCGGCTACACCCGCGCAGCAGGCTTCAACTTGGTTGCAAGTGCTGAACGCGGCAACGAGCGGATCATCGCAACTGTGTTTGGAGGTCGCTCAACTGCAACGCGTAACGCACGCGTCGCCGAATTGCTGGATATGGGCTTCCGCCGCGCACCCACCAATGCGCCCGTTCGAAAACCCGCGCTGCCAAATTACGTGGCAAGCCTCACTGATGATGATACGGAGCTAAAGGGCAAGACGATCCGCCTGCACACGGCGGTTAAGAAAAGCCTGCGTCCTGTTGCACGCAAGGGCGGGGCTAAGCCCGATCAAGAGATGTTGCTCGCCTTGGCAACCACCGTTGAGCAGGCAGTTGCCCAAGCCGTCGACACCAGCGCAAACGTGCAAACCTCACAGCCCATACTATTGGCGACTGCGACCTCACCTAAACCGCGGGTCAGACCCACTGTGGCACAGCCAAGTGTAGTGACACGCATTTCAAATTCGGGCGGCGCGCGTGATTACGGGATCAATGTCGGTAAGTTCGGCACGAAATACAAAGCGGAACAAGTGTTGTTACGCACCGCGTTGATGGAAATGAACACGCTTGACGGTTCTCTGCGCAAAGTGATCCGCCGCAGCAATGGGTTTGATGCGAATTTCCTGGGGCTTAACCAACAAACCGCAGCACTTGCCTGTCGGCGCCTACGGGCCCGCAATGTCGATTGCGAAATTGTTGGTCCAAGCTGACAAAATAACGCAGCGGACCTAGATCCCCGCGCCAGCAGCGGCCTCAAGATCAAACGCAGCAGCCATAAGCGCCTTGGTGTATTCTGATTGTGGGTCATCAAAAATCTGATCGCGCGGACCCGCCTCAACCACGTCGCCGCGTCTCATGACCATCACCTGATGCGATAACGCGCGCACAACTTTCAAATCATGCGAGATGAAGATGTAGGCCAAGCCATACTTGGCTTGCAGGCCGCGCAGAAGCTCAACAATTTGCACCTGCACAGTCATATCAAGCGCAGAGGTGGGCTCGTCCAGAATAACCAGTTTTGGACGTAAAATCATCGCCCGCGCAATGGCAATCCGCTGACGTTGGCCGCCCGAAAACTCATGGGGGTATCTGTCCATAGTTGCCGGATCCAGCCCGACCTCAGTCATGATTTCGGCAACCATGTCGCGCTTGTTGCGACCGGCTTCAACACCGTGAACCCCGAGGCCCTCCGCGATGATCTGTTCAACAGACATCCGTGGGCTCAAGCTTCCATAGGGATCTTGAAAGACAATCTGCATATCCCGGCGCAGTGCCCGCAGCTGACGCTTTTGTAGCTTTGCAATCTCGCGGCCCAAAAAGGCGATACGCCCCTCTGACTTGATCAGCCGCATCATCGCCAACGCCAAAGTCGTTTTTCCAGAACCAGACTCGCCTACGATTCCAACCGTCTCACCTGCCCGAACCGATAGGCTGGCGGCGTTCACAGCTTTGACATGGCCCACGGTTTGCCGAAGCAACCCGCGTTCGATTGGAAACCAAATCTTGAGATTGTCAGTTGTGGCAACCACTGGCGCATCCGCGGGTACAGGATCAGGCACGCCGACGGATTCGGCACCAAGTAGTGTTTGCGTATAGGGGTGTTGTGGGGCGTCAAAAATATCTGCGGTCAGCCCATGCTCAACGATTTCACCGTCTTTCATCACACAGACACGGTCCGCAAATTTCCGCACAATTGACAGATCATGCGTGATGAAAAGCATCGACATGCCAAGATCCCGCTTCAACTCGGCTAACAGCTCAAGAACCTGTGCTTGGATCGTTACATCAAGGGCCGTGGTCGGTTCATCCGCGATCAAAAGCTCTGGCCCATTTGCCAGCGCCATTGCGATCATCACACGCTGACGCTGCCCACCGGACAATTGGTGCGGATAGCTCGACAACCGGCTTTCTGCGTCGTGGATACCAACACGCTCCAGCAGTTCAACCACGCGAGCACGGGCTGCTACACCGCGCAAGCCTTGGTGCAGCTCAATTGACTCCGTTAGCTGTTTTTCGAGCGTATGAAGCGGGTTTAGCGATGTCATCGGCTCTTGAAAAATGAAGCTGATATCATTGCCACGCACTTTACGCAGGGCCTTTTCATCAGCCCCCACCATTTGCTCACCGTTATACGTAACAGAACCTTCGATGCGCGCATTGCGCCCGAGTAGGTTCACAGTAGAAAGCGCCGTGACCGATTTTCCAGACCCGGATTCCCCCACCAATGCAACGGTCTCGCCTTTACCAACAGCAAAGCTAACACCGCGCACCGCAAGCGCAGATTTACCGTCCTGCTGAAAGGACACCCGAAGGTTTTCTACGCTCAAAACACTCATGCAAAAGTCTTTCTGGGATCAAAGGCATCGCGGACACCCTCAAAAATGAACACCAGCAACGACAACATGATGGCGAAGGTGAAAAAGTTGGTAAACGCGAGCCACGGTGCAAAGAGATTACGCTTTGCCTGCAATGTCATTTCGCCCAATGACGGCGCAGACGCTGGCAAGCCGTAGCCCAAAAAGTCGAGCGTTGCCAAACCACCGATCGTGCCTGTGATAATAAAAGGCATCATGGTGAGCGTTGCGATCATCGCGTTGGGAAGCATGTGCCGGAACATGATGGTCCAGTTTGACACACCCAAGGCTTGGGCCGCGCGGACATATTCAAAATTGCGCGCGCGCAAAAACTCGGCACGCACCAGTCCAACAAGTGCAGGCCAGCCAAACAAAATCACTAAGAAAATCAGCATTCCAATGCTACGGCCAAAAATAGCGAACATAATAATAATGACATAAAGAGACGGTGTAGCGCCCCAAATCTCAAGCACGCGCTGGAATGTCAGATCAAGCCACCCGCCAAAGAAACCCTGCACGGCACCGGCGATAATGCCGATCGCGCTTGCCACACTGACGACGGCGATTGTGAACAAAATAGACAGGCGGAACCCATAGATCGTGCGCGCTAGAACGTCTCTGGTTCCCTCGTCGGTGCCTAACCAATGGCTGGCGTCAGGGGCAGACGGAGCAGGCCCGTCAAGCGTGTTTGGCGTGTCATAGCTGTAGGGAATAACTGGCCAGATCATCCAGCCTTTCTCAAAATCAGGATCAGAGAATGTACCGCTTTCAATCTCTGACATAGTCTCAACTGGCGTGTCGAAACAGTCGATGACGCCACCGGAAATAATGAGGCATTTCACCTCATCGTCTCGGTAAATAGCTTCAGTTTTGAAATCCCCGCCAAACTGGGTTTCGGGATAAAAGTTGAAAACGGGCGTGTAATAATCACCACGGTAATTCACCAAAATCGGCTTATCGTTTGCCAAGAATTCCGCAAATAACGATAGCACGAACAGCACCGTAAAAATAACCAGCGAGTAAAAGGCGCGCCTGTTGTTACGGAAATTGCGCCAGCGGCGTTTGTTCAGCGGGCTCATGTCTTGCGGCTTTCAAAATCGATGCGCGGATCAACAAGCACATACATCAAATCCGAAATGATCCCCATCAAAAGGCCCACAAGACCAAAGACAAACAACGTGCCGAAAATCACTGGATAGTCACGCGCAACAGCGGCCTCAAACCCCAATCGACCAAGCCCATCGAGGGAGAAAATGACCTCGATGATAAGTGACGAGCCAAAGAAAATACTGATGAACGCAGCGGGGAAACCTGCGATCACAATAAGCATCGCGTTACGGAACACATGGCCGTAAAGGACGCGCGCCTCTGACAAACCTTTGGCTTTTGCAGTGGTGACATATTGCTTGTTGATCTCATCCATAAAGCTGTTTTTGGTCAACAGTGTCAGGGTCGCAAAACTTGCAATTGTGGTGGCGATCACTGGCAAGGTGATGTGCCATAGGTAATCTTTGATTTGCTCCAGCAACGTCATGTCAGCAAACCCTTCGGAAGTCAGGCCCCGCAGAGGGAAAATGCGGTAGTACGAGCCACCTGCGAACAAGACCAACAGCAAAATCGCAAACAAAAAGCCAGGGATGGAATAGGCCACAATGATCGCGCCCGAAGTCCATGTATCAAACGGCGTTCCGTCGCGAACCGCCTTGCGAATACCCAGCGGGATTGAGACCACATAAGCGATCAGCGTTGACCAAAGCCCAAGGGTTATCGACACCGGCAGCTTTTCCATCACCAACTCAAAAACGCCAATTGATCGGAAGAAACTCTCGCCAAAATCAAGCCGCATATAGTTCCACATCATAATCATGAAACGCTCAACCGGCGGCTTATCTAGGCCAAACTGCTGCTCCAGTTCCGTGATGAATTTGGGATCAAGGCCCCGTGCGCCTTGGTAGGTGTCATCTGCCTCAACCGAGGCACCGCTATCCCCACCGGCACCCGTAATGCCGCCCAGAACATCCCCCTCGCCTTCAATTTCGGCGATGATTTGTTCCACGGGGCCGCCGGGCACAAACTGCACCAGCGCAAAGTTGATCACCATCACCCCGAGTAACGTGGGGATGATCAAAAGCAATCGTCTTAGGATATATGCGCCCATGCTGCTGCGTCTGCTTTCGTCTTAGTTCTGAAACGCGCCGACGGCTTCCAGTTCCGCCGCACGTTCGGCGTTGAACCACCAGAAGTCCAGATGACCAAGCGCGAGCGGGGGTAAAATATTCTCCGGCGGATGCTCGAACATATCGTAATACGCCACCCAGTGTTTGTCGTTGTACCAAGTGGGGATGATGAACAATTCATCACGCATGACACGGTCAAGGGCACGTGCAGTGGCCGCAAATTCCTTTTGGGTTTTGCTGAGTAACATCTTCTCCATGATCGCGTCAGCCGCCTCATTGGCAAAGCCTGCAGGGTTGAACAGGCTTACCGCCGCATCTTCGGACCCAAAACGCTGAGTGTAACCCAACCCCGGGCCATAGCCCGTGGCATAACTGCCGTAGATCATGTCATAGTCGCGATCACGACGGCGCGCCGTAAATTGTGCGGGGTCAACGCGCTCGTAATTGGCATCGACGCCGAGACGCTTCAGGTTTTCGATGAAGGGCAGCATGATGCGATCAAAGCTGGGATTTCCTTCCAACAGTGTGAGGGACAAACGCTCACCATCTTTGACCAACATGCCACTATCATCCACGATATAACCCGCCTCCTCCATCAGCTTTGACGCCGCTCTGAGGTTGCGACGATCAAGCTGCCGCTCGCTGGACGTGTGCGGTAGGAAGGCGGGCGTTGTCAGAAGCGATGGATCAATCAGATCACCAAGTGATTGCAACACCTCAAGCTCACGTCCCTCAGGAAGACCACGTGCGGCCATATCGGTATTTTGCCAAAAGCTCTCGCGCTGCGCAAAAAGCCCGTATTGCAGCGTCTCATTGGTCCAAGTGAAGTTGTACATCAGCGCAATCGCCTGACGCACACGCTTGGCTTGAAAGGCGTCTTTACCGAGGTTAAATACGAAACCGGACGATGTCGGCAGCGCCGTGTTCGGAAGTTCCTTTTTTACAACCCAGTTTTTATCGAGCGCCGGAAAGTCATAAGACGTGCCCCAGTTTTTTGAGCTGGTCTCTTGGCGGAACGAAAATGCCCCTGACTTAAAGCCTTCAAACGCGGCGGCCGCGTCACCGAAATATTCAATACGGATGCGGTCAAAGTTATGGCGGCCTTTATTGAGCGGCAGATCATTGCCCCAATAATTGGGATTGCGCACATAAGTCACTTGGCGCGGGGCGTCAGCACTCTCAAACATATAGGGACCGCTGCCCAGAATGGGGGTCATCGTGCTTTCATCAATCCGTAGATTTTCCGCTTCAAAATAATGTTGCGGCAGCACGGCGTTGGTGCCCATTTGACTGATCAACCCTTCGCGCGGCACCTCTGGGTTGAAAGTATATTTCACAGACAAGGGGCCGACTTTCTCAACGCTGCTTACCATGCGGGTAAGCGCATCGCGGTAAGATGGAAACGCCTGCTCCATCAGTAAATTCCAAGTGAATACCGCATCATCCGCTGTCACGGGCTCACCGTCAGAAAACCGCGCCTCGGGGCGGATGTGAAAAATTACCCAATCGTGGCTTTTCGGATATTCCAACCGCTCCGCGAGCAAGCCGTAGTCTGTGTTGGGATCATCAAGCGATGTTTCCATGAAACGCTCAACCATTACCGATGAAAGGGACGCCGGATCACCTTTGCGCGAAAAAGGCATCAGACTGTTAAATGTTCCCACCGCCGCGAACGAGATTTCACCACCCTTTGGCGCATCAGGGTTCACGTAATCAAAATGCGCAAAATCAGCGGGATATTTCGGACTACCGAGAGTGGTGAATGTCTGCGCAACAATAACGTTGTCGTCAGCCCGAAGCGCTCCCATACAAGCTATCAACGTTCCCACGCTCAGCACCGATATCGCTACAAACTGGGCAAATCGGTTCGGACGGTTCACGGCAATCGCGCGGCTACGGCTTGGTGTGGTTTTCATGAGTCCCTCAAAACTGAACAACGTCTTAGGTTAGATGTGAAGCTAAGGTCGCATTTGTCCAATGTTCAAGGGAATTATGCCGCAGCTAGCGGATATGTGAGGTTTCGTTCACACAAACAAAACGGCGCAGAGTTCATCCCTACGCCGCTTTGTATCTGTTAGACTTGACTGAAGGCGCGTTATTCGCCGTTCGTCTGCAGGTAGGCGATCAAAGACGCGCGGTCTTCGATTTTTGACATACCGCGATAGCCCATGATGGTGCCGGGTGCATAGTTCTTGGGGCTTTCCAGGAAGCCGCTCAAGTTCTCTGGCGTCCAGTCGCCTTCCATGCTGGCCAATACGCCAGAGTAGCCGTAACCATCCACAGAGCCTTTGTCGCGACCAACTACGTCATACAAATGCGGGCCAGTACCGTTGGCACCGTCTGCTTGCTTGTGACACGCGCTGCACTGACGCCACAATTTCTTACCTTTGTCGATGTCCGCTGCTGCGAATGCTTCGTCGAAGGAGACTTCTACAACTTCAACTTCTGCTTCATCTGATTCGACTTCAATCGCGTAGGCTTGCTGCTCATCGCCGTGCTTACCACCGGTGTGGTACATTTCCTCAGCCACCCAAGAGCCAAGCAAAAAAACCAATAGGGAGCCGCACAGCCCGCCCAATACTTTCGTAAATGTCATCGTGTCCATTTTGTCGCGTCCGTCATTTGGCTTTACAATTGGTCCCTATATGCCCTTCCCTGCAAAAAGAGCAAGGTGTAGCAACCGCGACGAAACGCCCTTTTTTACGGATTACACCAAGGACTTCGCGAAATGAGCAGTCAAAAGCCCAAAATTATCGCCTTTCAGGGAGAACTGGGCGCCTACTCTCATGAAGCCTGCGCAGTTGCCCGCCCAGACCATACCCCACTTCCCTGTCGTACGTTTGAGGATGTGATCAAAGCTGTCCGTGAGGGGCGCGCGGATCTGGCGATGCTGCCGGTTGAAAACACCACCTACGGGCGCGTTGCAGACATGCATCGGCTTCTGCCCGCATCGGGCCTTCACATCATAGACGAGGCATTCGTGCGCGTTCGGATTGCGCTTATGGCCCCAAAGGGCACCGAACTAAGCGATATCAAACTTGTCCGTGCGCACCCTGTTTTGATCCCCCAATGTCGCACTTTCCTCATGCAGAACGGCATCGCAGATGAAACCGCAGTAGACAGTGCAGGTGCAGCGGCCGATCTGGCGCGCAACCCAGAGCAAGGCATCGGTGCTTTGGCATCAGAGCTGGCCGCTGAACAATATGACCTTACCGTGCTGGCCCGCGATATTGAGGACGAAGACACAAACACGACACGCTTTTTGATCATGTCCCGCGCGATGGATCAAAGTCGGCGCGGCGACGGCGTTATGATGACCAGCTTTGTGTTCCGCGTTCGCAACATCCCCGCGGCCCTATACAAAGCCATGGGCGGATTTGCGACGAACGGCATCAACATGACCAAACTGGAAAGCTACATGGTGAACGGTGAATTTACCGCAACCCAGTTTTACGCCGACATTGAAGGCCATCCAGATGATCAGAACGTCCAACTGGCGATGGATGAGTTGGGGCACTTCACCGATCAAATTACCTTACTTGGTGTCTATCCCGCCGACGCCCGCCGCAACAGCTAGGCGCAGGCTTAGCTACCAGAGTAGGCGTCTTCGATGGTTTCTGCCCAGTCAGACACCCGATTGGCAAACCGCTTTTGCGCCCGTTGTCTCGCAAGCTTGAACGATTGCAGCAAAACCCGCGCGGTCAGGGTCTTCGCCTTAGCATTTGTGCTGACCACCATCCGCGTGCGGCTGCGTGACAGCGCGACCAACTCCACACTGAAGCTAAATTCCATGCCTTTGATGCGCGCTTCATAGCCCAGCTTTTCGTCAGTAACATACTCAACCAACGTACCTTTCAGCTTGCGGTCTTTGCCCCGTAAACGAAATTCAGCAGTCCACGTGGTGCCAACGCCGATCTGACCACCGCGCGTCACTTTCGCCCCACGGCGTAAGGCGAGCCGCTCAAGATTGTCGTAATCCGTAAGCCGCGCAAATACAAAAGACGCGGGCGCAGATATATCTTCTTGTGTGCTCAACATCACCGCAAACCTTACTCTTTAAGCATCATCAGGCAGTGTTTTGTGCCACCGCCTGATTAACAATTCGTGCACTCAGTCTAATGTATCCGCCAACCAATTCTCCAGCAAAAAGTGTGCGATTGCCCCTTTGCGCGCGGGGTCAATATCAGCATGACGGCCCGCAAACACCTCGGCCAGCTCTTCACGGGTCACCCAACGTGCGGCCTCAATCTCAACCGGATCAATCGTGATGTCTGTGCTTGTGGCTTTGCCATGTGCGCCAAACATCAAAGACGCAGGAAAGGGCCAAGGCTGGGATGCCAAATACTCAACCTCACCAACCCGCACACCAGATTCCTCAAAGACCTCACGGCGCACAGCCGCCTCCAATGTTTCACCGGGTTCAACGAAACCCGCCAACAAAGAATACATTCGTTCAGGCCAATGGGGCGAGCGGCCAAGCAGTACCGAGTTGCCACGCGTAATCAACATAATAACCACCGGATCGGTGCGCGGAAAATGACGCGCTTGGCAAGCGTCACAATTACGCTGCCAGCCCCCCGAAGCCATCACGGATGCATGTCCGCATTTGGCACAAAACTGATGGGAAGCGTGCCACGTAAATACTGCCCGTGCAGTTGCCGTAATCTCAGCATCCAGCGGTGATAGTCGCAACATTGCACCACGCAACTCGCAAAATGCAGAACCCTCTGGTGCATTGGGCGGGACTTGTTCTGACGGGTCAACGAACTGGTTGAGCGTGCTCAAATCCGCATCCTCCGGCTCCCAGCCCGAGACATCAGCCGCAAACAGCATCTCACCCTCAGCACATTGCCCGAGAAAAACTGGCGCTTCGCGTTGCAGCGCAATTAACGGATGCTCAGCACTTACCCAAGCAATGCCCTCAGGCCCCAAAAGCGGCTTTCCCCGCCAAATCAAAAGCACATGATTACTTTGCTGAAACGCCTCATCAAGCACCTCGGCATTGCGGCGCAGTTCTGCGCGCCGTTCAAGCCCACCACCGCCAAATGTCACTGTCTCAGCATGGCGCATCGCCTGCCCTCCCCAAAAATAGTAGGTTACGTCAGCCCTCGGACTGGCCTACCCTGACGTCATATTAGCCTTCAAACATCGCCTAATGAGAAGTCATCGTGCGCGCTAGAGCCCCAAATTCGACAACGCTTGTTATCCTTGCAACGTCCGACCTCCACGGTGCCCTCACGCCAAAGGATAGCGCGCAAGGCAGCTTAGCAAACCTATCATCGGTAATTGCAGACGAGCGGGCCAAAGCAGCGGTATCGGCCGATCAAGTTTTATTGCTTGATAATGGCGATGCATTGCAAGGAAGCGATTTGATGGATTGGTGCGCCACTCCCGATGGCTTGCGTGCCAAGCATCCTGTCATAGCTGCTTTTGCCGAGCTGAAATACGATGCGATCACCCTTGGCAACCACGAGTTTGATTACGGCATGACCGCGCTAAGCCCGCGTATCGGTGAGGCGACGCAGCCGGTAGTTTCATGCAATATTGCCGGTGTTGATCATGTTGTGCCTTGGACGATCCTTAAGCGTGATGTGCCATTGCCCGCGAACATCCGTCCTGCGGCCTTTCAAAGCGAAACACACCCCCAACTCACCACTCTTGAGATGATGTTCTAAGCACCACTTGCACAAAATCGCCCTGCCCCCTATATCGGCATCGAGAGGTTGGCGCGGGCAAGTGCCTCGCCAACCTGGTCAGGTCCGGAAGGAAGCAGCCACAACGAGCCCCACTTGGGTCGATGTCCAACCTCTCACCTTATCTCCTTTACACTGCGAATTGATCCCTGATGGCTTAGGCCAAATGATGCGGATTCCCCTGTGGACGTTGCCAGCCCACACCACTAGTCTGAAGCAGTCTATCTATGAGGCTTTGATGACTGACAAACCCGCCTATCAGGTGCTTGCGCGTAAATACCGCCCCGAAACCTTTGCCGACCTTGTTGGCCAAGATGCGATGGTGCGCACGCTCAAAAACGCGTTTGAGGCTGACAGGATCGCTCAGGCCTTCGTGATGACGGGTATTCGCGGCACGGGTAAAACCACCACCGCACGGATTATCGCCAAGGGCATGAACTGCATCGGCACTGATGGCACCAGTGGCCCCACGACTGGGCCATGCGGCGTTTGCGAGCACTGTACAGCGATCATGGAGGGGCGCCACGTTGACGTCATGGAGATGGACGCCGCCTCACGTACTGGCGTCAATGACATCCGTGAAATCATCGAATCTGTCGCCTATCGCGCCGCTTCTGCGCGCTACAAAATATACATCATCGATGAGGTGCACATGCTTAGTACCTCGGCGTTCAACGCCCTGCTGAAAACGCTCGAAGAACCGCCTGCACATGTCAAATTTATCTTTGCCACGACGGAGATCCGCAAAGTCCCAGTCACGGTGTTGTCACGGTGCCAGCGGTTTGACCTGCGCCGCATTGAGCCCGAAGTGCAAATTGCCCTGCTGCGCAAAATCGCCACCGGCGAAGGCGCTGAAATTACCGATGATGCGCTGGCCCTGATTACCCGGGCGGCTGAAGGCTCTGCGCGGGACGCCACATCACTATTGGACCAAGCCATCAGCCACGGAGCAGGCGAAACCACCGCTGATCAGGTGCGCGCAATGCTTGGCCTTGCGGACCGTGGGCGCGTTTTGGACCTGTTTGACATGATCCTCAAAGGTGATGCGGCGGGTGCCTTATCAGAAATATCATCACAATACGCAGACGGCGCAGACCCCATGGCGGTTTTACGCGATTTAGCGGAAATCACCCACTGGACGAGCGTCGTTAAGATCACACCAGACGCTGCAGAGGACCCCACGATCGGCCCAGATGAGCGTGCGCGCGGCCAGGCAATGGCAGCGGCCTTACCGATGCGGGTGCTTACACGGATGTGGCAGATGCTGCTGAAAGCAATCGAAGAAGTCTCGCAGGCGCCGAACGCGATGATGGCGGCAGAAATGGCAATCATTCGCCTGACACACGTGGCGGACCTTCCGGCGCCAGATGACTTGGTGCGCAAACTCAAAGATATGACGCCCCCACCTGCAGCCCCCCAAAGCGGCGGCAACGGACCGGCTGGCGGCGGTGTTCAGATGTCGGGCGGAGCAAATACGTCAGCGGCTAGCCACGCAACATCCTCGGCTACACAGATGGGTGGCACCACCGCAGGCGCAACAGCATTGGCCGTTGATCAAGGTCTTGCACGGTTCGCGACGTTTGAAACCGTGGTTGAACTGATCCGGACCCACCGCGATGTTAAGTTGCTGGTGGATGTGGAAAATGGCGTGCGCCTGATCTCATATCAACCGGGGCGCATCACCTTTGCGCCCACTCCGAACGCACCCGCAGATCTGGCCCAAAAACTCGGCAGCCGTTTACAGGCGTGGACCGGCAACAGATGGGCCATCTCAATCGAGGCAGAGGGCGGCACAGAAACAATCGCTGAAAAGCGTGACGCTGCGGACCTTGCACTGAAAGCAGAAGCCTCGGCGCACCCGCTTGTCCAAGCGGTTTTTGATGCATTCCCAGACGCCAAAATCGTTAACATCAAAACCATGAAAGATCTCGAAACCACAGTCGCCGGTGAAGCACTGGCAGAAGTTGAGGACGAATGGGACCCCTTCGACGAGGACTGATTAGCACTGCAATCTTACTCGGGACAGCACCTCTGGCCGCTTACGCGCAGACCAGCGTGTGCAGCAGTTTGCGACCCAACTGGGAAGCGGGCACCACGGCTACCGCAGTGGATGAGTTGGTAGCCCTTATGTCCACGCCCCCTTCGCTTATCTTACTTGTGGCGACAGCATTGGTGGTCAGGTTGCGTCACCAGTGGGGCGCACTGGTTGTTGTGTTGGCGTGGACTGCTTGGATGTCGACGCTCACGCTCGGAACGCCCGCGCCACTAACGCTACAAGCAATGGCGGAAGGCTGCATCGGCAGTTCTTCTCTGTTTATCACCACGGTCATCGCGCTATGTGTTGCGACGATCCTTTACACAACACGCGGGGCCAAAACGCCCCCAACCACGGAGAAATAAAGATGTTCAAAGGCATGGGCGATATGGCCAAAATGATGAAGGCCGCCAAAGATATGCAATCCAAGATGGCCGAGATGCAAGACGACCTTGAGAACGTCACTGTAACGGGCGAAAGCGGTGCGGGTCTGGTCAAAGCGACCGCGACTGCCAAAGGCATTTTGACAGGCCTCGACATTGATCCATCCATCTTTCACCCGGATGAAAAAGAAGTGGTTGAGGACCTGATCCTTGCAGCCATCAAAGACGCACAGGCAAAAGCCGCGCAGAAGTCCCAAGAAGAAATGGGCAAGCTTACAGAAGGCCTTGGCCTGCCCGCTGACATGAAGCTGCCGTTCTAAACACCGCTATGGCCCACTCCACGGATCTTGAAACACTCATTGATATGATGGCCAAACTTCCGGGGTTGGGCCCGCGCTCTGCGCGCCGTGCTGTGCTGCATATGATCAAGAAAAAGTCACTGCTGCTCAGCCCGCTGGCGGATGTCATGCAAACGGTCGCTGCAACTGCGCGGGAATGTCTGAACTGCGGAGACGTCGGGACGACGGATCTGTGTGAGATTTGCGAAAATGAAAAACGCGCAAACGGCCAGATTTGCGTGGTTGAGGACGTGGCAGATTTGTGGGCCATGGAACGCTCGCGGGTTTTCAAAGGCCGCTATCACGTGTTGGGCGGCACACTCAGCGCGCTTGACGCTATTGGGCCCGATGAGTTGCGCATCCCACGCTTGCTTGACCGTATCCGAACCGAAGAAATCAGCGAAGTAATTCTGGCCCTCAACGCCACAATCGACGGGCAAACGACGGCGCATTATATCGCTGATCAATTGCCTGATCTTGAGGTCACTTCATTGGCCCAAGGTGTCCCGATTGGCGGTGAGTTGGACTATCTGGATGACGGCACGATCAGCGCGGCGCTCAACGCCCGCAAATCTTTCTGAAGCCCTAAGGTAGACACAAATGAAAAACGGCGACGCCTTTCCTCAAGGCGCCGCCGTTTATAATTTCTTCTGAGCAAACGCGTATCTTACGCGTTGTCATCCTCATCAGCATCAGCTTCTGCATCAGGTGCCGGTGACTTGAACAAACTCTCCGCATCATACTGCGGCTCTGCTTCTTCGGGCTCAGGTGTGCTATCACCAAGCGTGAAGGCCTCAAGACCCGCAATAGAGCTTGGCATCTTGGGTTCTTCGACACCCAAAGACTGCTCTGTGCTTACCAACTTACGGCGCTCATCATCAGACATGACACCGCCTTCTTTGGCCTTTTTCGCATTTGCCTTTTGAACAGCTGTGTCCAATTCAGACTGCTTACACAGACCAAGCGCTACTGGATCAATCGGCTGAATGTTTTGGATGTTCCAATGGGTGCGCTCACGGATCGCTTGGATCGTTGGCTTGGTTGTGCCGACCAGTTTGCCGATCTGACCATCAGACAGCTCTGGGTGGAACTTAACCAACCAATAGATCGACGCAGGACGGTCCTGACGTTTTGACAGTGGTGTGTAGCGCGGACCACGGCGCTTTTCTTCACCCACAGCAGCTTGGTAGAACTTCAGCTTGAGTGAGTGTAGCGGATTCTTTTCCGCTGCTTCAATCTCTTCGGCTGTCAGCTGGTTATTGGCGACGGGGTCAAACCCCTTCACGCCAGCCGCAACATCCCCATCAGCAATACCTTGGACTTCCAACTCATGCAGGCCACAGAAATCTGCGATCTGCTTGAAGGTCATCGTGGTGTTGTCACACAGCCAAACAGCTGTTGCTTTTGCCATAATCGGTTTGCCAGACATAAGATGTCTCCTTTCATTAAACGTGCCTTCCCCGCGACCTTAAATCGGTCTGCCCTCGTTCGGGCGGGTTCACATTGTCGGGGAACTTGCATGACCGTATAAGGACACCACTACGGTTTGGGAAGTGTAAACATGCGTTGGTTATTTGCTCTACTGATATCAAGCTCAATCGCCCAGGCGGCGGGCGAGAAATCTGGTGATTTTGATTATTACGTGCTGGCCTTGTCATGGTCGCCTACGTGGTGCGCGCTTGAGGGTGACGCGCGAGGCTCAGCGCAATGCGCAGATGACGCAAATTTTGGGTGGGTTCTGCACGGGCTTTGGCCGCAATACAACAAAGGCTGGCCGTCTTACTGCCCCACCCCAGAACGTGCTGCATCCCGCGCACAGACAGCCGAAATGGCTGATATCATGGGCACGGCGGGTTCTGCTTGGCATCAATGGAAGAAACACGGCACCTGTTCAGGGCTGTCTGCGGCGCGCTATTTTGGCACCGCCCGCACAGCCTACGGGCAGATCAACCGGCCCGAAGTTTTCCGCAAACTAGAACGTGCTGTTGAGGTTCCAGCACAAGTGATCGAAGAGGCTTTCGTAAAGACGAACCCAACGTTGGCGTCCGATATGATCACAGTCACCTGCAAATCTGCGCGCGTCCAAGAAGTACGCGTTTGCCTCTCAAAGGACGACCTGACGCCAGTCACGTGCGGTTCAGACGTGCGGCGCGACTGTACATTGGACGATGCCCTTTTGGACCCAATCCGTTAAGCCATTGCGGACGCGACACAGGCACTTGGGCCCTCGCCACCCAAAAGGCTGGCCTAGCCACTCACTTTCAGAACGATTTTACCAATGTGTTCGCTGCTTTCCATACGTGCGTGCGCCTTGGCCGCGTCTGTAAGTGCGAACTCACTGTCCATCACCACTTTGACACGGCCCGCTTCAAGCATGGGCCACACCGTATCACTCAGCTCTGTTG
This sequence comes from Thalassobium sp., assembly GCA_024640765.1. Taxonomy (GTDB): domain Bacteria; phylum Pseudomonadota; class Alphaproteobacteria; order Rhodobacterales; family Rhodobacteraceae; genus Nereida. The sequence goes on from JAHEEK010000005.1 coordinate 101,319, forward strand.
CGATCTGCGCTTTAGCAAAATCAGACTGTGGACGCAGGGTTGATCCCGTGATCGACAGCCGCCTCATCATGACGTGAGCAAAGTTCAGAGCCACTTTTGGGCCCTGCAAAAAGGCAATCTGAATAAGCCGCCCATCATCTGCCAAGGCACTGATATTGCGCGGAATGTAATCACCACCAACCATATCAAGGATCATATTGGCGCGGCCGTTTTCTTTAAGGATGGCCACGAAGTCTTCGGCGCGATAATTGATCGCCCGCTCGGCCCCGAGACCTGCGCACACGGCGCATTTTTCTGCCGTTCCAGCAGTTGCAAAAACCCGCGCGCCCGCGGCATTGGCAAGCTGAATGGCCGTCGTACCGATGCCACTTGACCCACCATGAATAAGCACCCGCTCACCCGCCTTAAGCCCGCCGCGCATGAACATATTGGACCAAACGGTAAAGTAGTTTTCGGGCAGACAGGCCGCCTGCATTAACTCAGTACCGGCAGGAACAGGCAAACAGTGCGCCGCGGGTGTCGCCACAAATTCTGCATAGCCACCACCGGGCAGCAAAGCGCAGACCATCTCACCAACGGCAGGCCATACAACGCCGGCACCAACCTCAACAACCTCGCCAGACGCTTCGAGGCCCGGCAGATCGCTGGCACCTTTAGGTGGCGCATAAGACCCCGCACGCTGCAGCGCATCAGGCCGGTTTACCCCCGCATAGGCAACTTTGATCACTACCTCACCGTGCCCCGCGCGCGGCACAGGACGCTCGCATAGCTGCAATACTTCTGGGCCACCTGCTTGGGTAATCTCAACTGCCTTCATCATCCGCGCATCCATTCGTTCTGTCTGTGGCTTAGCTTTGATCGCCGCGCCACATGCCCGGTAAATCGGTAGGCGGGGCGAATTGTGTTGGCGCTTTGATTTGGCTCATCAACCAGTTCGGTCCCGCCATAAGCTTGGACAACGCGGGGTTTGAGTTCACCTGCGCTTTGACTTTTTCAAACTGCATCACGTTTTCAATGCGACGATCGATGAAATCCCAAGTTGCCTGCGTTTCAGTGGTGTCATCACCCAGCCAATACAAAACCGTCGAGGCATAAACACCGGACAAGGTCGCCCGCTTTGTATACCAATTCACGTCCTCAGAGGTATCACCCAACACAGTCCAAATCGCATCTGCAGTACCCCAAATCAACTTGGCACCATCAGCGGCCAGATGTGGCAATGCAAAAAGGGTCGTGCCCCGCTGTACCGCCTCTTTATCCATAATCAATTCAAATCGGGTACGCAGCGCAAACGCGACTTTCTGTCGGAACTTCATCTCAGTCAGATCTGCTGCTTTGACGGCTGCAATCATCGCTTCGTCACCGCGTTTGTGAAACGCAATCGCCAGATCAATCGCACCGCGTGGACACACAGACTTGGCTAAACCAATGTCCATGCCCGAATCGCGCACAGCCGCTTTAAAAGTGGCATCGGACCACCCATCAAAAGCAACATGCATCAATGCAGCTTCAAGAAGTTCTTGCTTTGCAATGTCATAAGGGGCGGCAGGCATCAGGCTTCTCCTTCTCAATAGGGCTATACTAGACACATAGGGCGCCGGTTGCTATACGGCCAGTTCCTGCAATTCCATGCGACTTCAAACTAGAAAGGTGGTGAAAACCACATGCAGGTTAGTGTTCGCGACAACAATGTTGAACAAGCCCTCCGAGCTCTGAAAAAGAAGCTCCAGCGTGAAGGTGTTTTTCGTGAAATGAAGCTAAAGCAACATTTCGAAAAACCTTCCGTGAAAAAAGCGCGCGAGAATGATGAAGCTATCCGTCGTGCCCGTAAATTGGCACGTAAGAAAGCACAGCGCGAAGGTATGCTCTAAAAGCTGCTCAATACGCAACGCCAAAGAGTTAAGCCCTCGCAAAGTAATTTGCGGGGGTTTTATTTTGGGTGATTTCCATAGCGTGCGTGCGATGACACAGCCCAAAAGGACCACGGCCCTCATTCCGCAAACAAATTAAACGGGAAGCGCTGTTGTTTTGAAGACTGTCCGTAGCGCAAAACTTGATTGCATGGTTTGCACGCCCGGCAAACGCGCAAGGTAGCGGCGGTGAATGGCTGCGAAATCATCCGTATCAGACGCCACGACCTTAAGCAGATAATCCGCACTGCCGGCCATCAAATGACACTCAAGAACATTGGGAATACGCGCCACAGCTTTTTCGAAGGCATCAAGCACCTCATCCGCTTGGGTCGACAGAGTAATCTCGACGAAAACAGTCGTCGGCAATCCGATTTTGCGTGGATCCACCATCGCTACGTAATTGCGAATAAAGCCGTCATTCTCTAAGCGTTGCACACGCCGATGGCACGCAGATGCTGACAGGTTCACCGCATCAGACAATTCAGCATTGGACATGCGCCCAGACTTCTGTAGCACCTTAAGAATACGGCAATCGGTGTCATCAAGTGGCGTCAATTCGAATATCCTCCGCAGTAATTCGAAATAAGTAGAATATTCTTGCGTTAAGCGCCATATCAACCAGTCAATTAAGTGAGAAAATGCGCGTATTCTAGGCGAACGTCCCTTCAGATCGTTAACAGGAGGGAACATCATGAAACTGGGATGTCCAAAAGAAATTAAGCCACAAGAGTTCCGCGTTGGGATGACCCCCAATGCCGCCGCCGAAGCGGTTTTACGCGGCCACAGCGTTGTCATCGAAAAAGGCGCAGGCCTTGGCGCTGGCTTTGCCGACAGCGATTACGAAACAGCTGGTGCTACCATGCTGGACACAGCAGCAGAGATTTTTGCCACCGCCGACATGATCGTGAAAGTGAAAGAGCCCCAAGCCGCAGAGCGCAAAATGCTGCGTGAAGGACAGTTGCTGTTCACCTACTTGCACCTTGCGCCCGATCCCGAGCAGACCAAAGATTTGCTGGCATCCGGCGCGACCTGCATCGCATACGAAACGGTAACAGATGACCGTGGCGGCCTTCCTTTGCTAGCCCCGATGTCCGAAGTCGCAGGCCGCTTAGCCCCGCAAGTAGGTGCATGGACACTGCAGAAAGCAAACGGCGGACGTGGTGTGCTTATGGGCGGCGTACCCGGCGTCGGCCCTGCAAAAGTAGTTGTCATTGGCGGCGGTGTCGTCGGCACACATGCGGCAAAAATTGCCGCTGGAATGGGCGCAGATGTAACCGTTCTAGACCGCTCTCTGCCTCGTTTGCGCTATTTGGATGACGTCTTTGGCGGGAGCTTCAAAAACGGCTATGCCAGTGCGGGCAACACGGCAGAATTAGTACAACAAGCGGACATGGTCATCGGTGCAGTCCTAATTCCCGGTGCGGCTGCTCCCAAACTGGTCAGCCGTGCGCAGCTTTCTGAAATGAAGCCAGGGGCGGCCCTTGTGGATGTGGCCATTGACCAAGGTGGATGTTTTGAAACATCCAAAGCCACCACACACCAAGACCCGATCTATGATGTGGATGGGATCATGCATTATTGCGTTGCGAACATGCCGGGCGCTGTTGCGCGCACGTCGACCATCGCCCTTGGTAACGCGACAATGCCCTTCATGCTGGCCCTTGCCGACAAGGGATGGAAGCAGGCCTGCATTGATGATCCGCACCTTGCAAACGGGCTAAATGTACATGACGGCAAGCTAACATATTTTGCTGTGGGCAAGGCCCTTGGCATTGATGTCACGTCAACATCTGTCATCCTGAAATAAGCGAAAGGCCCGCCAATACGCCGGCGGGCCCTCTCCACACTACATGATAGCGAGTAACAATTTACTTTTTCAACGCGTCACGAATTTCCATCAGCAACTCTTCTTGGGTCGGCCCTTTGGGTGCAGAAGGTGCTGCTGGTGCTTCTTTCTTTTTCGTCGCGTTTACAGATTTAACCAGCATGAACACGACAAAAGCGATGATTAGAAAATTGATGATCGCCATGATAAAACGGCCGTAGGCGAAGACCGCCGCACCCGCCTCTTCCGCCTCAGCCATGGACGCGTACTCGCCTTCGCCGAGCAACGCGTACATGCCGCTGAAATCAACGCCGCCCATAAACAAGCTGATAATTGGGTTGATCAAATCTGACACAAGACTGCCAACAATGGCCGTAAAGGCCGCACCAATGATGATGCCGACGGCCATATCCATGACGTTGCCTTTGGCGATGAAGTCTTTGAATTCTTTTAACATATTTTGGTTCCCTCGTTACTTACACTCACGCCGCAATCACTACTCGGCGCGCCTACGCACAGTGTTAACGCGTGATGAACACAATACTATTCCTTTTTTCCGAAGACTTAGCGCCTATGTTCAACTCAGGTTAACGCGATGAAAGGATCACGCCATGACGTTTCCAGATGATTCCAAGATTAATGAGAAATGGCCCGCCAAAAACCCAAGTGTGTTGCAACTTTATTCGTTTCCAACACCAAACGGCGTTAAAGTGTCGATCGCGCTAGAAGAAATGGGCATCCCATACGAGGCACACACAGTGACTTTGGCCGATGCAGATGTGCGCGTCCCCAGTTTTTGTCTTTAAACCCTAATAACAAAATTCCGGCCATTATCGACCCAACTGCCCCTGATGGCCCGATTGGGATGTTCGAAGGCGGTGCGATTCTGGTATATCTTGCGGATAAGACGGGACAGTTCATCGGAACGAACGCCGCTGAGCGGGCTGAAGTGATGACCTGGCTCATGTGGCAAATGGGTGGCCTTGGCCCGATGTTTGGGCAGATGGGTTTTTTCCACAAATTCGTGGGCTCTGAGATTGAAGACCCACGCCCCAAGCAACGCTACCTAGATGAAAATAAGCGTTTGTTAACGGTCTTGGACGGACATCTTGAGGGACGCGATTGGGTAGCTGGTGATTACTCAATTGCCGATATGGCGATTGCGCCTTGGCTTCGGGCACTTGATTTTTACGGCACCAAAGAACTGCTAGGTTTTGATGGCTTCAAGAATGTTTCAGCATATCTGGACCGCTTTCTGGCCCGTGACGCGGTTCAGCGCGGCCTTATCGTTCCGCCACGCGAACCTGCGCAAACGCAAGCTCTTACAAACAAAAAAGGCCGCTCTGATATCGTTCAGGGCGGCCCTTCATTTCTAAGCAAAGCAGTTTTAACCGCGCAACTCGCCGCCTGTTGCTTTGTTTACTTTTTCGATAATCTTGGCACCCACGGCTTCAATATCTTTTTCAGTCAACGTGGCAGCGCTCGGCTGTAAGCGGACAGTGATCGCAAGGCTTTTGCGCCCTTCACCAAGGCTGCCGCCAATAAACTCGTCAAAGACGCGCACATCGGAAATCAGTGCTTTATCAGCACCCGCGGCTGCATTTACCAAGGTCAACGCCTCAACATCCGCATCCACGACAAACGCGAAATCGCGTTCAACAGCCTGCAAGTCTGTCGCCTTCAAAGCAGGACGCGTGGCAGATGATTTACGCGGAAGCGGGATTTCAACGGGGAAAATCGTGAAGGCCATCGCCGGACCCTTAATGCCCACCGCCGCCAGAATTTTGGGGTGTAGCTCACCGAAAACGCCTAGCACTTTCTTTGGACCAAGACAGATTTGGCCATGCCGCCCAGGGTGCCACCAATCAGAGCCACCGCGCAGGATTTGCACTTTGGCCGGAGCCCCCATAGAGGCCAGAACCGCTTCAATATCCGCTTTTACGTCATAAACATCGACAGGGCGCATTTCACCGTGGACATCTTTTGGACCTGTCCGCCCGACAAGAATACCTGCCATCTGATCGTGCTGCTCGCCCGGCTCACCGCCATGCCACGCAGGTCCCGCCTCAAAAAGGCTTACGTCCATAAACCCACGCGCCTGGTTACGGGCTGCAGCCTGCAGAAGACCAGGCAGCAAGTTGGGACGCATATGGCTCATTTCAGAACTGATCGGGTTTGCAAGCATTGTCGCATCCGTACCACCACCAAAAAGCTCAGCCGCCTTTTGGTCGATAAAGCTGTAGGTAACGGCCTCGTTATACCCCAAAGCGGCGGTCGTGCGGCGCGCTGTTGTCAGACGCTTTTGCATCGGTGTGAGTACAGGCTTTGCAATGCCAGCCATACGCGGAAGTGGCTTGCCGACAAGCTTTGTCAGCGACGCAATCCGCGCAACTTCCTCAACCAGATCCGCCTCGCCCTGAACGTCAGGACGCCATGACGGCACATTGGCCTGATCACCGTCCAACACAAATCCCAGATCAGTTAGGGTTTGACGCTGTGTCTGCGCTGGAATTTCCATCCCAACAAGAGACACCACACGATCAGTGTCCAGCTTATAGGCACGCGCCGTGTCAGGCACGGCACCCGCTGTTACAACTTCGCTCGCCTCACCGCCTGCATGATCAACGATCATGCGTACAGCGTGCTCAAGACCTTCGGGGGTGAAGGCAGGATCAATGCCGCGCTCAAACCGGTAGCGCGCATCAGAATTAATTTTAAGCGCACGGCCCGCGTAGGCGATTTGTACAGGGTTCCAGTAAGCGCTTTCAACAAAGACGTTAACGGTTTCATCCATACAGCCTGTCTCAAGCCCGCCCATGATACCGGCGATGCTTTGCACACCGTTGTCATCGGATATTGCCATTTGACCTGCGGAAAGCGTGTAGGTCTTATCATCAAGGGCAACGATTTCTTCACCGCCTATAGCGCGGTGTACCCGCAAATTTCCCGCGACTTTATCAGCATCAAAAACGTGCAGTGGACGGTTCAGATCGTACGTAAACCAGTTGGTCACATCGACCAAGAAACTGATCGGGCGCAGGCCAATCGCACGCAGCTGATCTTGTAGCCATTGCGGGGACGGACCGTTTTTGACGCCTTTAATCAAGCGACCACAGAACACGGGGCACCCATCCAGCGTATCGTCATCGATACTAACACCAATCGCGCTTGCACCATTTTCAGGAACGGCAGTGACATCGCGGGCCTTCAACGTGCCAAGACCGCGCGCCGCCAAATCACGCGCAATGCCGCGTACGCCCAATGCGTCCGGACGGTTTGGTGTGATCGCAATTTCGATGACCGGATCCACTTTGACTGGATCATGCTCAGCAAGATAATCCGCGAAACTCTGGCCAATTTCACCGGATGGCAATTCAATGATACCGTCGTGCTCGTCTGACAGTTCCATCTCACGCTCGGACGCCATCATACCGAAGCTTTCGATGCCACGGATTTTGCCAACGCCGATAGTGGTATCAATGCCAGGCACGTAGACGCCGGGTTTGGCCACGACTACGGTAATGCCTTCGCGCGCATTTGGCGCGCCACAAATGATCTGCTTTTCACCCTCATCAGTTTGCACCTGACACACACGCAGTTTGTCTGCATCTGGGTGCTTCACCGCAGAGTTAACGTAGCCAATGGTAAAGGGGCGTAGTTTTTCGATGGGGTTCTCAATACCCTCAACCTCAAGACCAAGATCGGTCAGCGCATCTGCAATCTCATCAACAGACGCGTCAGTTTGAAGGTGCGATTTCAGCCATGACAGAGTGAACTTCATCGTGTCAGCCCTCCTGCAAGATTTGGTTGATCAAGCGATGCAAATCCGTAGTGACGCAACCAACGCAGATCACTGTCAAAGAACGCACGCAGGTCTGGAATGCCGTATTTCAGCATCGCGATGCGGTCGATACCAACACCAAATGCAAAGCCTTGGTACACGTCCGGATCAATGCCACCCGCAGCGATTACCTTGGGGTGCACCATGCCTGAACCAAGGATTTCGAGCCAATCATCACCCTCACCCACTTTAAGCGTGCCACCCTCCCATGAGCAGCGAATATCCACTTCTGCGGATGGCTCTGTGAACGGGAAGTGGGACGCGCGGAACCGAAGCTCGACATCGTCGACCTCAAAGAATGCCTTCACGAACTCTTCAAGAACCCACTTTAGGTTGGCCATTGAGATGTTCTTATCAAGCGCCAAACCTTCGACTTGGTGGAACATGGGCGTGTGGGTTTGGTCATAATCAGCACGGTAAACACGACCCGGGCAGATTACGCGGATCGGCGCGCCATTGGCCTCCATACTACGAATTTGCACAGGGCTGGTGTGGGTACGCAACACGTGCGGCGGGCGATCATCGCCTTCGGCACGATGGGTGTAAAAAGTGTCCATCTCAGCGCGCGCAGGGTGGTGGCCCGGGATATTGAGCGCATCAAAGTTGTACCAATCGCTCTCGATCTGAGGGCCTTCTGCAACGGAAAAGCCCATGTCGGCGAAAATTGCGGTGACTTCTTCCCAGACCTGACTGATCGGGTGCAACGTACCCGCAGGTCGCACGCGCGACGGCAATGTCACGTCAAGCCACTCGGTACGCAAACGCTCATTAAGAACCGCATCTTCAAGTGCTTCTTTTTTGGCAGCCAACGCAGAATTGATTTCGTTTTTCAGTGCGTTCAGCATCGGACCAGCTTCTTGCCGCTGCTCCGGTGTCATTTTACCCAATTCACGCATCTGAAGGCTGATTTCGCCTTTTTTGCCAACGGCTTGCACACGCAGATCTTCGAGAACCGCAGCATCCTGCGCCTCCGCGATCAGGCTAAGGTATTTGGTACGTAGATCGGTCAAGAGATACTCCGTTTGCAATGCGTTGCGTCGTTTTCAATTCGTTAGCGGCGTAAGAGTTTCGTTTCAACCGCGTAGAGCAGATTAAGCCACCATGTCGCTTTTGCGCCCGTGAAGATAAAGGGGCGCAATCACGTCAGCCGTCCGCTTTAGAATGAGAAAAGCCGTACGCCCAAAAGGCGCACGGCTTTAAAATGCTCAATCCCAAAGGGAGTGATTTATGCGAGCGCCGCCTTCGCTTTTTCAACGATGGCTGTAAACGCTTGTGGTTCATTCACGGCCAGATCGGCCAGAACTTTACGGTCCACTTCGATACCCGCAAGGGACAGACCGTTGATGAACTTGCTGTATGTCAGCGCTTCATCGTTCAAACGAACTGCAGCGTTGATCCGTTGGATCCAAAGCGCGCGGAATTGGCGCTTACGGTTCTTACGGTCGCGTGTTGCATATTGGTTAGCTTTGTCGACTGCTTGACGCGCTACCTTAAAGGTATTCTTGCGACGGCCGTAGTAGCCTTTCGCTGCATCAGTGACTTTTTTGTGACGGGCATGGGTTGTGGTCCCACCTTTAACGCGTGCCATTGATCAGGACCTCCTTAGCGCGAATAGGGCATCATCGACTTGATGATTTTCTCATCAGGTGCCGAGAGCGTTGTGGTCCCGCGAGCATCGCGGAGGAATTTGTTTGTACGTTTGATCATACCGTGGCGTTTGCCGGCCTGACCTGCTTTGACACGGCCTTTAGCCGTGACCTTGAACCGCTTTTTGCAGCTCGACTTGGTCTTCATCTTAGGCATTTTCATCTCCTAATCGTAGAGTTTTCAAAACGACTCAGGCATGCCAATGAGCCCGCTGTCGTCGGTGGAACAGATGCATTAGGCTGCGGCGGCAAAAAGTGCAAGACAAAAGTCCTGCAAACTAGGGAAGAAGCTGACCAATCACGGCGATCACCACAGACGGAATTTCCGCAACTTCGTAGCCACCTGGCTTTGTGGTAACTGCATAGGCCAACAGGCCACCCGAAATCAGAACAAGAAGGGCAGAAAGGCGCGGGCTGCGCCCTTCTGCATATGCGGAAAATATCGACGGAACGGCCAGAACCGCAAACACCAGTCCCAGCACAAAATAAAAGTCGGTTTGCACGCGCTACCCCTTAAATAAATAGACTTGGTATCATTCAGGGTCAGTGCGGAAAATCAACCTTTCTTCACATGGGGCGACGCGCAGGATGTTGGTTGTACCTGCTTGGTTGAACGGCACGCCTGCGGTGACAACAATCTGGTCCGTTTCAGTCGCCATACCCAGTTTGCGCGCCGCGCGCGCAGCAGCAACCACGGCCATTTTGAAACGCTCAACATCCGGCGTCATAGTGCAGTTCGTCCCCCATGAAAGCGACAAACGCCGCGCTGTTTCACGCTGCGATGTCAATGCGATGATCGGCACGCGCGGGCGCTCACGGGCTGTCAAAAGCGCTGTGGTGCCGGACTGCGTAAAACAACAAATCGCTTTCACATCGGTCGTCTCTGCAATTTCACGAGCCGCCGCAACAATACCATCAGCCACAGTAGTGCGTTTAGCTGAACGCGTGTTCTCAATAATATCGGTGTAGGTCGGATCATTTTCGACCTCGACTGCCACGTTATTCATGGTGATCACCGCTTCGATCGGGAAGTTACCCGCCGCGGATTCCGCTGACAGCATGATCGCGTCAGTGCCTTCATAAATTGCCGTTGCGACATCACTAACCTCGGCGCGCGTGGGCATCGGGCTTTCGATCATCGACTCAAGCATCTGAGTTGCAACAATAACCGGTTTGGCCGCTGCACGGCACTTACGCACCAACTGTTTTTGAATTGGCGGCACATTCTGGACGGGCAGTTCAACACCCAAATCACCACGGGCCACCATGATACCGTCACTGACGCGCAGAATTTCATCAAAAGCCTGTACTGCCGCAGGTTTTTCAATCTTCGACAACACAGCTGCACGACCGTTGGCCAGCGCGCGCGCCTCGTACACATCCTCGGGGCGCTGAACGAAAGACAGCGCAAGCCAATCCACACCAAGCTGGCAAACAAACTCAAGATCAGCGCGGTCTTTTTCCGACAGCGCCTTCAGCGGCAATACCACATCGGGTACGTTCACGCCTTTGCGGTTCGAAATCACGCCGCCCGCAAGCACGGTGCAGTCAGCAAAGTCTTTGCCACACGCATCAACGCGAAGCTTAATTTTACCGTCATTGACCAGCAAATGCGCACCAGCTTGCAGCGCTTCAAAAATCTCTGGGTGCGGCAGGCGGACGCGTTTTGCGTCACCCTCAGCCTCGTCAAGATCAAGACGGAACTGAGCGCCCTCGACAAGGTCTTCGCCTTCTGGATTAGCAAAAGTTCCGACACGCAACTTTGGCCCCTGAAGATCAGCCAGAATCGCAATCGGGCTATCGAGGTCTTTTTCAACCTGACGAATGATCTCGTGGCGTGCGCGGATTTCATCATGATCGCCGTGGCTCATGTTCAAGCGGAACACATCTGCCCCCGCCTCGTGCAGCTTGCGGATCATTTCATAGTCATTCGATGCAGGCCCAAGGGTCGCTACAATTTTTACGTTTCGCATACGTCGCATATCGTTATCCTTCGTTCGGCGCGCGGTGGCCGTCGTGACCTGTTACCGCTATCAGTTGAGGTCTATATGACCCAATTCCCAAACTATCACAACTGCCGTATGAGGGTTGCCAAGGAGTTTCACACGCATGTCACAATCACCCCCCTACAGCCCCGTTCATTCCGAAGGTGCAACGCGCCCAGGACGCTGGCTTGTTACCTGCGATCACGCAACCAACCAAATCCCACCGTTTATTGAGGGCGGCACGTTAGGCTTGGCGGCCGCAGATATGGAACGCCACATCGCATATGATATCGGCGCACTTGGGGTCAGCCGCGCGCTTGGGGAATATCTTGATAGCCCAGTGATATGGTCCGACTTTTCGCGGCTGGTAATTGATCCAAATCGTGGCGCAGATGATCCAACGTTGGTGATGAAACTCTATGACGGCACATTGATCCCAGCAAACCGCGAAGCGAATACAGCCGGGCGGATGGAGCTGTGCTATACCCCCTACCACGCTAAATATGCAGAACTGGCAGCGCGGCGCGAGGACACGGTGATCTGCGCCATTCATAGCTTCACACCGCAACTTAACGGCAGGCCAAAACGCCCGTGGGAGGTTGGTGTACTCTATGCAAGCGACACGCGCCTGTCCGCGCCCACGCTCACCCATTTGCGAAACGTTGGCCTATGCGTTGGCGATAACGAGCCATACACAGGACATTTACGCGGTGATGCTATTGATACTCACGCACTTCAGCACAGTCGCCCCAACGTGCTGATCGAAATTCGCAATGACCTGATTGAAACTGATGCACACCAAAAAGAATGGGCGCAACGCTTAGCCCCAATTCTTGAAGCCGCTCTTTCAGATGCCCAAGTCTGAAACAAACCCTAGCTATGAAGCACCCCTTCCGAAAAGGATCCCAATAATGGACGCACAGACACAAATCGAACTTGAAGCAGCCGCCTTTCGCCGCCTTCAGAAACACCTGATGGAAGATCGCAAAGACGTTCAAAACATCGATATTATGAATTTAGCCGGTTTTTGCCGTAACTGCCTGAGCCGCTGGTACCAAGAAGCTGCTGCTGAGAAAGGTATTGAGATCAGCAAAGACGCGGCGCGTGAACGCTTCTACGGCATGCTCTTCTCGGAGTGGAAAGAAAAATACCAAACAGACGCCGGCGATGCCGCCAAAGAGGCATTCAAAGACAGCCACGGCTGAGCGCGGCAATCAATGTGTAAATAACAAAAAGGCAGGCCGCATTGGACCTGCCTTTTCACTACACTTAGAGGCGCATTAGATTGCGGCTTTGATACTTTCTTCGAGGTAAATCTCACGAAGACGCTTGGTCAACGGACCTGGCTGACCCGACCCGATTGGCGAGTCATCAATTTGCACCACGGGCATTACGAAAGTGGTCGCAGACGTAATGAAAGCTTCGTCCGCAGCCTTGGCTTCTTCCATCGTGAACGAACGTTCCTCGACGGTGATTTGTGCAACGCGCGCGAACTCAAGTACGGCTTTGCGTGTAATCCCATGAAGAATCTCATTGCCCAAATGACGCGTAATCAGAACGTTGTCTTTGATAATATACGCGTTGTTTGATGTGCCTTCGGTTACGAAACCATCTTGGACCATCCATGCATCATCAGCACCCTGTGCTTTTGCAGCCATCTTGCCCATTGAAGGATAAAGAAGCTGAACAGTCTTGATGTCACGACGGCCCCAGCGTTGATCCTCGATTGAGATCACTTTCATGCCTTTGTCAGCAACGGGGCTTTGCGCCAGGCCGGGCTTGTTTTGCGTGAACAGAACAATGGTTGGCTCTGCATCTTTTGGATAGGCAAAATCGCGATCGGCCGCACCGCGTGTAATCTGAAGGTATACCAGACCATCTGTGATCTCGTTGCGCTCAACCAATTGGCGGTGAATTTCCAACAGCTCGTCTTTGGTGACCGGATGCGCCATCTCAAGCTCGTTAAGTGACCGCTCAAGACGCACAGCATGGCCGTCAAAATCAAGCAGCTTGCCGCCAATGACAGAAGTGACCTCATAGACCCCATCAGCAAACAAAAAGCCGCGATCAAAGATCGAAACAGTAGCTTCGTTTTCCGGCAGATATTGGCCGTTCACATATACAGTGCGTGTCATATCAGTTTCTCTCTTTTTCCTTAGCCCCAGAGGGGTGCTGCAGGAGCGTGCACGCCCGCCGCATCGAATAACAATGGTGTATCGCGGTCTTCCGCCAACAAAAGCGGCCCGTCAAGGTCCGTGAACTCTGCACCTTGGGCAACAATTGTCGCAGGTGCCATCGCAAGTGACGATCCAACCATGCAGCCAACCATCACTTGAAAGCCTGCCTCACGCGCTGCGGCGTTCAGGGCTAGCGCCTCGGTTAAACCACCGGTTTTATCCAGCTTGATGTTCACCATATCGTATTTGCCCGCCAACTTTGGCAAGCTGGCACGGTCATGGCATGCCTCATCCGCACACACCGGCAACGGGCGGTCAATCTCGCCCAACATGTCATCGGCACCTGCGGGAAGTGGCTGTTCAACCATCTTTACGCCCAGACGGATCAAATGCGGCGCAAGCTCTGAATATACCTCGGCAGACCAGCCTTCGTTAGCATCAATGATGATCGGCGTATCAGGCGCACCGGCGCGCACCGCTTCAAGACGCGGCATGTCATCAGGTGTCCCAAGTTTGATCTTCAAAAGCGGGCGCGCGGCATTTTTGGCAGCCTGTGCACGCATATTTTCCGGCGTATCAAGCGACAGCGTGTAGGCCGTAATCTCGGGCTTAGGCGCGGCGACACCGATCAAGTCCCACACCCGAACGCCTTTTGTCTTTGCCTCAAGATCCCACAACGCACAATCAACCGCGTTCCGCGCAGCACCGGCAGGTAGCGCTGACTGCAGCGCAGGACGGTCAATGTCTACGGGAAGGTTGTTGATCTGATCGGTCACCGACTGCAGCGTTTCATCATAACGGGCATAGGGCACACATTCGCCCCAACCGGTAACACCATTGCGCGTCACCTTGACCGTAAGCACTTCAGCCGCGGTCCTTGAACCGCGGCTAATGGTAAAGACCTGCGCTAACTTGAACTTATCAGCGTGGACTTCGATCATAGCGCTTCCAGCGCATCGACCAGCTTTTCAGCACCAAAACGGTAAGGATCAGTGGCTGGCAAACCCATGCGGCTTTCAATGTCAGCAAGATAAGCTTTGGCTTCGTCTTCGCCCATGTGCTGGGTGTTCACAGACACGCCGATGACTTGACACGCAGGGTTGGCAACGCGGGCCAGTGGCAACGCCATGTCGCGTAGCTCCTCAAGGCTGGGCTGCTGATACTCGGGTAAACCGCGCATGTGATCGCGTGTTGGTTCATGAGCCAACACAATCGCATCAGGCTGACCACCGTGGATCAAGGCCATCGTCACGCCGGAATAAGAAACGTGGAACAAGCTGCCCTGCCCTTCAATGTGATCCCAATGATCTGCATCATTGTCAGGGGTCAGGTATTCAACAGAGCCGGCCATGAAATCAGCAACCACAGCATCAAGCGGCACGCCACCACCGGTGATCAGAATACCCGTCTGACCTGTGGGGCGGAACGTCGACTTCATGCCACGCTTGCGCATTTCCGCATCCATGCACAGACCAGTGTACATCTTGCCCACAGAGCAATCTGTGCCAACAGCCAGACAACGCTTACCTGTGCGCTTTTTGCCGTTAGCAATCGGGTAAGCAACAGACGGGATACGTACGTCAAACAACGTGCGGCCATTCACGCGGGCGGCGGCCATCAATTCGTCTTCGTCACGCAGCAAATTATGCAAGCCAGACGCGATATCATAGCCAAGCTGCAGCGCTTTCACGAGGATCTCTTTCCACGCGTCAGAAATCACGCCGCCACGGTTGGCCACACCAATCACGAGCGTTTTCGCACCAGCAGCCAAACCTTCTTCAAGTGTCATGTCAGGCAGACCAACATCCGCACCGCAGCCTTCCATACGGAACTGACCAACCGAGTTTTCAGGGCGCCAATCAGCAATGCCGCGCGCCACCTTTGCTGCAAGTTGATCAGGGGCATCGCCGAGGAACAGAAGGTAAGGTGTCTGAATCATTTTAGAAACTCCATTTTCTTCACATATCCACGGTTTGGCGCAATATATTCTCCCTAAATCGACAAATTTCCGCATTAATGCGCAAGAATATTCGAAGAATTCCCGAAAATGTGAAAATGCTGCACATGCAAGACAGTCCTTGCGGACGCGCAGGCAACAATGTATCGAATTACGATAAGTATACGCAACTTCATTACGCACGAGGCCGACATATGTCTTTCACCCTGCAACCCAGCCCTGCCGCCCGCCCGAACCGCTGCCAATTGTTTGGACCCGGCTCAAACACCAAGCTGTTTGAAAAAATGGCGGCTTCTGCAGCAGACGTGATCAACCTTGATCTTGAGGACTCAGTCGCCCCAACGGACAAAGATGTTGCCCGCAAAAACGTCATCGAAGCGATCAATGACGTGGACTGGAACACAAAGACATTGAGCGTTCGAATTAACTCACTCGATACCCCGTATTGGTACCGCGATGTAGTTGATCTGCTTGAGCAAGCCGGCGACCGCCTTGATCAAATCATGATCCCTAAAGTTGGCTGCGCGGCTGATATCTACGCAGTTGATGCACTTGTCACAGCAGTGGAGGCCGCGAAAGGCCGCAGTAAGCGGATCGCATTGGAAGTCATCATCGAAAGTGCGGCAGGCATTGCACATGTCGAAGAAATCGCTGCCGCCTCACCCCGTCTCGAAGCGATGAGCCTTGGTGCAGCTGATTTTGCGGCAAGCATGGGAATGCAAACAACTGGCATCGGCGGCACCCAAGAAAACTATTACATGTTGCGCGGCGAAACACAGCATTGGTCAGACCCTTGGCACTGGGCGCAGGCAGCAATTGTTGCGGCATGCCGCACGCACGGCGTTCTGCCCGTGGACGGCCCTTTTGGCGATTTCAGCGATGACGCGGGCTATGTTGCACAAGCCAAACGCAGCGCAACTTTGGGCATGGTTGGCAAATGGGCCATCCACCCCAAGCAAATCGCATTGGCCAATCAAGTGTTCACCCCCTCAGACGAGGCAGTCGCAGAAGCAAGCGAAATTCTGGCGGCAATGGCACAAGCCAAAGCCAACGGTGAAGGTGCCACAGTCTATAAAGGTCGGCTGGTCGATATCGCCTCGATCAAACAAGCCGAAGTCATCGTAAAGCAATCCGAAATGATCAGCGGCGCTTAAGCGCGCCTACGACATTGAGAAAACCTAAACGGCGGGCCGCGATGACCCCCGTTTCTATTGTGCTGTTTTCTGATCCGCAGTTGCATCATGCGCGCCTTGACGCCATATAACCAAGCAACAGGCAGATAAAGCGGTAGACCATGACACATTACCTCGATTTTGAAAAACCCCTCGCCGAGATTGAGGGAAAAGCTGAAGAGCTTCGCGCGATGGCACGCGGCAATGAGGAAATGGACATCTCTAAAGAGGCCGCTGCGCTGGATAAAAAAGCAGCAGACATGCTGGTCGATCTTTACAAAAATAACCTGACGCCGTGGCGCAAATGCCAGATCGCGCGTCACCCAGAGCGGCCTCACTGCAAAGATTACATTGAGGCGTTGTTTACAGAATATACCCCGCTTGCTGGTGACCGCGCGTTTGGGGAAGACGACGCCGTTATGGGCGGCCTTGCACGTTTCAACGACGCGCCAGTTGTCGTGATCGGCCACGAAAAGGGCTATGACACCAAAACGCGGCTCGAGCGTAATTTCGGCATGGCGCGCCCTGAAGGCTACCGCAAAGCGGTTCGGTTGATGGATATGGCAGATCGATTCGGCCTGCCTGTTATCACGCTTGTGGACACCCCCGGCGCCTACCCTGGCAAAGGCGCTGAAGAACGCGGGCAAAGCGAGGCAATCGCGAGATCAACTCAAAAATGCCTTCAGCTACGCGTGCCGCTGGTATCTGTTGTCATCGGTGAGGGTGGCTCCGGCGGGGCGGTTGCATTTGCCACGGCCAACCGCCTGATCATGCTGGAGCACTCTGTTTATTCGGTCATTTCACCCGAGGGCTGCGCATCTATCCTTTGGAAAGACGCGGAAAAAATGCGCGAAGCCGCAGAAGCACTGCGTTTGACCGCGCAAGATCTGACAAAGCTTGGAATTTGCGACAGCATCATCAAAGAAGCACTTGGTGGTGCCCATCGGAATATTGATGATACGATTGCAGACGTTGGCAAAGGCATCAGCGAGATGCTGGCAACGCTTGGCAAGATGAGCCCTAATGAGCTGCTCAAAGAGCGCCGTCAGAAGTTCTTGGACTTGGGCAGCAAGGGCCTTGCGGCTTAACTGAGCCACCTGTCATAGGCCGCATCTAGCGCCGCGCGGCTTACACCGTAAAACTTAATGTGCATTACTGAGGCCGCTTGAAGCCAGCCTCATCCAAAAGCACGTCTGATGCGCCTTCAATATCTGACTGCAGACGCTTGCGGAAATCATCAAGCGGCAGACCTGCAGGTATGACGGGCAAAAACTCAACAACAGCCGCACCCGGTTTGCGCATAATGCCTGTGCGCGGCCAAAACACGCCAACGTTGGTCGCCACCGGAACACACGGCTGTTGCAATTGATCATAGATCACGGCCGTGCCCACTTTATAGGGCTTCTCAACACCCGGTGCGACGCGCGTTCCTTGGGGATAAATAATCAACTGACCGGGGTGTTTCACACCTGCCTGTACGTCAGTCTTCATCTTCTCAATTGCTTGCATTTTCTTGCCGCGATCAACAGCAATGCAATCCAGCCGCCACGCATAAAGCCCGATAACCGGCGTATAAAGAATTTCCTTTTTCATGATGAAACGCGCAGAGGGACAAGCTGTAAAGATCATCATAATGTCGAGGAAGGACTGGTGCTTGGCGGCGACAATCACCTCACCAGAAGGGGGTGTGCCGCGCACCTCGACTTTCAGACCCACCATCGGACGGGCAAGAAAGAACACGATCCGTGAGAAAGACTTGCACGCAGATAGCGCACCACGGCGATCAAAAATCGCCCACGGCATCCAAAGCAAACCAACGATCGGCATGAGAAAATAAATAAGGCCAACAAAAACAAGCGAGCGCAAATACTGCATTTAGCGAAGTCCTGACAAAGTACGAAGAGCCGCCGCGCGTGTTGCGGCAAAGGCCAAAATAGCCCCAAGCGGCGGAATAAGAACGGGCGACAGCCAACCAAGCCCCTCAAAACCGAGACCGGTCAAAAAGCCGCCTTCGGCCCCGTTCGGAAGTAAGATAATCGCCACGATACCAGCGGCTGTACCTGCCGCAGCGCCAATCAAACCGCGCAGCGTAAAGCGACGCACAAACGCCCCGGCAATGAATGTATCGCGGGCACCAACAAGCCGCAGCACACGAATTACCTGAGCGTTCGCAGCCAAAGCCGCATTAGCCGCCAGCGTAATCATCGCAGCAGTCGTGATCCCAATAAGCCCAAGCGCAATCCACCCCAGCATCCGCAAAGCCCGCGCAGCATCAACCAACGGCGCACGCCAACGGCTATGATCGTCCAGCACGGCCCCAGGTGCCTCAGCCGCTAAACGCAAGCGCAGACCCGCGGCATCAAGACCTTGTGGACCCTGCACAACATCAACCAAACGGGGCAGTGGCAACTCTTCGAGAGGCACATCAGGCCCAAACCACGGCGCGAGAAGTGCGCGCTGCTCATCAGGCTCAAGTGCACGCGCCGACGCGACACCTGCGGTTTGGTCCAGCACTTTCAATACGGCCAACGTTTGCGCCTCAACCTGATCGGCGGGCGCGGATATCCGGATGGTAACGCTGCTGTTCAGCTCAGCTTCCCAACGGTCCGCCAAGCGCCCTGTTGAAACGGATAAAGCCAAAGCAAACACAGCCAAAAACGCCATTGCACCGGCGGCAAAAACCGTAAGACGTGCAGTAAACCCAGTGGGCGGCACAACTGTGTCCGAAGCTTTGTTGGGTGCAATCATAAGGCGCAATGTATCCGCTATCATAGCTCAGCCCCCGCAGATTGAAGGCGTTTGTTAGATATCCGCAAAATGCGCGTTGAGACTTGCGGTTTCGCGGCACGGATAAGCGCAATATCGTGGGTCGCCACCATGACCGTTTTGCCCATTTTGTTTAGCTCAACCAATAACTGCAGCACCCGTTGGGACATATCCCAGTCAATATTGCCCGTAGGCTCATCAGCCAAAATCACATCAGGTGACAAAATCACTGCGCGCGCTAGTGCTGCGCGTTGTCTCTCCCCGCCTGATAGTTCGGGTGGAAATGCGTGCATCCGGTCACTCAGGCCAACCCATGCAAGTAGATCATGCAGGTCAGAGCCTACAGTCCTCCCCTGCACCATCAACGGAAGGGCCACATTATCTGCGATGCTCAGATGATCCAAAAATTGACAGTCTTGATGCACCACACCAATGCGCGTGCGCACATCTGCAACCGCATTGCGGTCCATGACCCGTGGGTCTTGACCAAAAAGTGT
Organism: Thalassobium sp.; assembly: GCA_024640765.1. Taxonomy (GTDB): domain Bacteria; phylum Pseudomonadota; class Alphaproteobacteria; order Rhodobacterales; family Rhodobacteraceae; genus Nereida. Next base: position 121,098 of record JAHEEK010000005.1, read on the forward strand.
TACTGCGCCACCCGTTGCTTGCAACTCCGCGTACATCAGCTTTAGCAACGTTGACTTACCAGCACCTGAAGGCCCCGTCAGAAAGTGAAAAGAGCCGGGCGCAACCTGCAAAGTCATGCCCTGCAACAACGGCTCACCACCGCGGTAGGAGTAGCTTGTATCGCGTAATTCAATCACTGCCTGTTTATCCTTCACGCGTATCCCTCGCATTGCACGCCTTCATGCAGCAACATTTGCAATGTTTCAATCACAGCGCCTGTGTTTTGATTGTCTGATTGATATTGTTGCTTATTTATGGACAATTAGCGATGAAGGACAGGCAACACGTCTGTTAAATGGTAAGGTAAGCAAGATGCGGCTGATTTGTCCGAACTGTGATGCGACATATGAGGTTCCCGACGACGTGATCCCTGATGAGGGCCGCGACGTGCAGTGCTCAAGCTGCAATGTGACGTGGTTTCAGGCGCCGGCCAAAACCGCCGCAAACACAGCACTTGATGACACTCTGACGGCATCAATGGCCGAGACTGTTCTGGATGACATCGCCAGCGAAAGCGTAGAAGGTCCAACGCCGTGGGTCCGCGGCCAACAAGCCGACGGCGGCCCACGCAGCACCATGACCCCAGAGGTTGAGAATATTCTGCGCCAAGAAGCCGAGTTTGACAAAAAGCAACGGGCCGCAACCACGTCCCCGCTTGAAACGCAAACCGAACTTGGGCTTGAGGACAGCTCAGCACAGATCACAACCCGCGAGGGCCAAGAAAGCAGCGCGGTAGATCGTCTGTCACGATTGCGCGGAATTGAGGCCGAGGAAATTGCGGCGGTAACAAATGCGCCCAAAGCGCCCTCGTCGGCACCGCGCCGTGAATTGCTGCCAGATATTGAGGAAATCAACTCAACGCTCAGCACGAACCAAGCGGCATCTGCGCAGGACACGACACATCAAGAGCGCGCAGATCGCAAGCAGTTCAGGACCGGCTTTTTCGGCATGCTAAGCATCACGGCGGCAGCACTTGCTCTCTATGTCTATGCGCCCCAAACAAAAGACGCCCTGCCGCAAGTTGCGCAGCCAATAGATGGCTACGTGACCTTTGTGGATAGGGCTCGCGGCAAGCTGGATGAAGGCCTAAGTGCGTTTTCCCAAACCGCGAACTCTTGGATGGAAAAGGCGACTGTGTCAGTGAACGGGTCGGCTACGCGCGACATACCCGCCTTACCGGCCGAGCCTGACGCAGGTTAACTCAAAACCGTTCAAGGAGGCGCTTTAGGTACTCAAGCTCAAGCTCAGGGCGCTCTGCATCGCCCGAACGACGACGAATTTCATCTAACAAATCCTGTGCGCGGCGGTTCGCATTATCGCCCTGCAAGAGACCTTCGCCATCACTTATTGCACGACCTTGTCCGCGATCACGGCCCAACGGATCACGGGTTGCGCCCCCATTTTGACCTGAGCTTTCTCCCTGCCCCTCTTGCGGAGCGCCATCATTGGCTTGGGCCATAGCCTCACCCAGATCACGCAACCCATCGCGCAACGCCTGAATCGCGCGAGATTGCTGATCAATCGCCTCGGCCAGATCACCCTCGCCTAAAGCCTCATCCGCGTTCTCCATTGCGCCTTCGGCCCGCCCTAAAGCATCACGTGCATCATCACCCGCTTGGGTGCCCGCACCAGGTAGATTGCGCCGCTGTGCGTCTAACTCCTGGCGGAGCGCTTGCTGACGGTTTTGGAGTGACCCTTCAAGATCGCCCGAACCTTCGGCATCACCTTGCCCACCTGATTGCCCACCAGACTGTTCCCCCGGCTGCTGGCCCTGTTGCTGACCCGACTGATTGCCCTGTTGACCGCCTTCATCCTGCTGTCCGTCTTGACCTTGTTGCTGGCCTTGCTGCCCCTGTTGCTCACTTTGCTCAAATTGCTCTTGGAGTTGGCGAAAGGCTTCATCGCTTAGGTTTTGTTGATCCCGAAGTGTTTCGGCCAAGTTTTCCATGGCTTGCTGACCTTCGCCTTGGCTACCACCTTCGCCGCTGCCTTGGGCAACGCGCATGTTCTCAAGCATCTGGTTCAGCTGCGCCATGCGCTCTTGCGCCTCGGCCATGCGCCCTTCTTCCATCAATTGCTGGATTTCATCCATCATCTGCTGAAGTTGATCTGGGGTGATTTCTTGACTATTGCCCGCTTGCTGTTGATCGCCCGCCTCGCCGTTGCGCTGTTGTTCCTGCGCAAGTTGGCGCAGATAATCTTGTGACGCGTCGCGCAATTCCTGCATCAATTCAGCAATCTCTTCCTGAGAGGCACCGTTGCGCATCGCCTCGTTCAGCCGCTCTTGAGCGCGGGCCAAACGTTGGCGCGCATCTTCTAGATCACCGTCTTCTAACTCAATTGCCAGTTCCCAAAGGGCTTGCGCAATTTCATCACGTTTCTCGTCACTCATTTGCGGGCCTAAATTGGCCAAATCACGGATGATGAAACTCAGACTAAGGTACGTCCCTTCTCCACGAAATATATCATCAGGTAGCCATGAAATGGCACGCAGTAGGCGCTCTACGCGGGTGGCATTTTCGCGGGTCCACAGCAAATCGCGCCGCTGCTCTATGATCGCACTTGCAAGCGGATCAAAAAAGCGGCGGCCGGGCAACGTCATCTTGATGGGGGCAGATTGATCAGTTTGGCCAAGACTGTCTTCGACCTGCATTTGCAGCACGACTGGCAGGTTGGCAAACACATGTTCCGAAAAGTTCTCGGTCAAGGTTTCTTCAAATTGCGCGCGATCCCCTGTGATTGTCATTGGCAATTGTAGCGTGATCTGGGGATGGTTTTCGGGCTCTGCCGACAAGCCATGGGCACGGTCAACATTCAAAAGATCAAGCGAGATAACCCCACTTCCCGCGACTACGCCGTAATCATCTTGTGCCAAGAACTGCTGAAGCAAAGTCCCATCCGCCTCGGAACGCACCGGCGCAGACGCAATAATTGATGGGGCCTGATCCGGCTCCATAATCACATACCATTGCTGCGGTGCGCCATCGGCTTTGGTTGCGTTTTGATCCGCAGTGCCAATTGCCAAAGCACCGCTTTGCTCAATAACAAAGCGCTGCTCAGCAGCGTTAGGGTCAGCTTGCGGGCGTGTAACACTCTGCATCACACCTAATGAACCAAGTTCACCGTAGAGGCGCACCGTCACTTCGCTGCCTTGGGGCACGCGCAGCGGGCCAGCGGGGACATCAGGCAAATAAACCGTAGGCCTCCCCGTATACGCAGGCGGCGTTACCCAACCTTCCCAGCTGGGACCCATCGCTAGCTGATCAGTGGCTTGGGTTATTTTGGTCGCGCTGCTTAGCTGCCCAAATGATCCGAACAATACCCCAACCGACAACACCAAAAGGGCAACGAACCGCAAACCAAACGGGTCAAGCCGCGAGACCCTAAGGTCCGGCTCAACGGCTTTGGCAGTCGCTGCTTGGGCGCGCATTCTGTTCTGGTGAATTTCCCAGACTGCCTGCGATGCAGGATCGCTTGTACCAATGGCCTGTGCATCCAGCAATGAGCTTATCGGACGGCCTGATAGGGTTCTGTCTAAGCGCGTTTGCGCCTCCGCCCATTTCGGGCGCTCAAACTGACGTGCACCGTGTAAGATTGCCGCGAGAATACACAGAAAGAAGCCAACGCCAACAACGGCGATGGTTATTTCGGACAACGCCTGATGAACACCAAGAAGAGCCGCACCAACAGCCACAAAAACAACCGACCAAACTGGCCAAAAAGCACGGGTGATACGTTCAGCCCATAGCCCGAGCCACGTGAACCGCAGTGCTTTTCGCGTCGCTTTTGGCAGAGCCAAACTGGCAGTCATCGCTCACCTCTCACTCACGTGAGCGCACGATAGCCCTCACAGCCACTCAGGAATGGTATCGCGATTTATCATTTCGTCAAAGGTGGGCCGCTGGCGGATAACTGCAAATTGATCACCCTGTACAAGAACCTCCGGGATCAAGGGACGTGAATTATATTCAGACGACATCACAGCGCCATATGCACCCGCACTGCGGAACGCGATCAACTCGTCCTGTGCGACAGCAGCCATAGAGCGGCCCTTGGCAAAAGTATCACCACTTTCACAAATCGGCCCAACGATATCATAGGTGGCGCTTTGCGCACCCGCAGGGCGCTCATTAACAGGAATGATATCATGGTATGCGCCGTACATCGCAGGGCGCACCAGATCATTCATCGCACCATCAATGATCAGGAACTGACGGTCAGCCCCTTCTTTGAGGTAGATCACTTTTGACACCATGATGCCCGCGTTGCCCGAGATAAGGCGGCCCGGCTCGATCTCAATCTCAACGTCCAGATCGCCCAGAACGCGCTTTACCATCGCGCCGTAATCCCTTGGCAAAGGCGGCGCTTCGTTCGAGCGCTCGTAAGGAATGCCAAGACCGCCACCCAGATCGAGGCGGATGATTTCATGACCTTCCGCGCGCAACTGAATGGTCAGGTCTTTGACTTTCTCATAGGCCAATTCAAACGGCTCAAGTTGGGTCAGTTGGCTGCCGATGTGCACATCAATGCCCACAACCTTCAGACCGGGCAGTGATGCAGCAAAGGCGTAGACCTCAGACGCACGGTCAATTGGGATGCCAAATTTATCACCTTTTTTGCCTGTGCTGATTTTCTCGTGGGTTTTTGCATCCACATCAGGGTTCACGCGCACAGTAATCGGCGCAACCATTCCCAATGATGTGGCTACTTCAGACAGGCGACGCATCTCCGGCTCGCTCTCTACATTGAACTGACGCACACCGCCAGTCAGCGCGAGGCGCATTTCATCAGCGGTTTTACCAACGCCCGAAAACACGATTTTATCGCCAGACACACCTGCCGCTTTGGCGCGCAGATATTCTCCGCCGGACACAACATCCATTCCCGCACCCGCATCGCCCAACAATTTGAGAACAGCTTGGTTGCTGTTGGATTTCATCGCAAAACAAACAAGGTGCTCCATGCCGTCCAGCGCCTCATCAAAGAGACGGAAGTGCCGCAGAAGCGTCGCTGATGAATAAACATAAAACGGTGTGCCAACAGCAGCCGCGATTTCAGCGACGGGAACGTCTTCGGCATGAAGTGCGCCGTCACGATAAAGAAAGTGATCCATGGGTAATCCCTGTGGTCTTAGGTTGATGCCCGCGCGGGGCTGCGCGACAAGGCGATAAAGAAGTAAAGCGGTAGGCCGCAACTGACGCCAATGCAAAAGGTTGCGGGGATCACCACCAGATAAACGAGGCTATCCGCAAAGGCGCGGTAGATGACCCACACAGACAGCGCAATGGCAGCGATGGTGAGGTCCCAAACAAGGCCGCTTGTGGCATCATTGACGTACCAAGCATCGATCATCGAGCCCAGCGCCCACCCTTCAGACTGAAACCAACTGACGAAATAATACATAGGGTGGGTGGCGCCCCAAATGGCGAGCGCAAGAAAGATGAGGCGGAGCACATTGCGCATCATGATCAAAGCCCAACGCTTACAGTAACGGGGCCAGAGCGCACGCCGACATTACCACCAACGCTGACGCCACCCGAACCAACAGACACGCCTACGCCACCAGTCGGGCGCACAGGCTGACCGTCAGCACCGCATCCGGCCAAGGTTGCTACCACTAAACAAATACCGATTACTCTCATCCCAAATGTTCCTTCCAACGGGCAACTTGCTCGCGTACGCGAACGGGCGCTGTACCACCAAATGACGTGCGTGAGGCAACTGAATTATGAACGCCCAATACGTCAAACACACTTACAGTAATGCCCTCATGCACCGTTTTCATCTGCTCAAGACTGAGGTCAGGCAAATCACAACCACCCTTCTCAGCCATGGCGACAAGCGCGCCTGTCACGTGGTGCGCCTCCCGGAAGGGTAGCCCAAGTTCACGCACAAGCCAGTCTGCCAAATCCGTGGCCGTGCTAAACCCTGTAGCAGCCGCCTTTTCTAGTTCAGCGACATTTGCAGTCATATCACTGACCATGCCTTCCATCGCAGCAATCGCCAGCATCAAATTATCAGCCGCATCAAAGACCTGTTCTTTGTCTTCTTGCATGTCTTTGGAATAGGCCAGCGGCAGGCCCTTCATCACAGTCATCAAAGCAACGTTGGCGCCGAAAATCCGGCCAATCTTTGCACGGATCAACTCGGCCGCATCGGGGTTTTTCTTTTGCGGCATGATCGACGAGCCTGTTGAAAAGCTGTCGGACAAGGTGACAAAGCGGAATTGCGCAGACGACCAGATAACAAGCTCTTCGGCGAAACGGCTAAGGTGCATCGCACAAATTGAAGCAGAGCTTAGGAACTCAAGCGCGAAATCACGATCAGATACCGCATCAAGCGAGTTGGACGCAGGCCGGTCGAAACCAAGCTCAGTCGCGGTCATGTCACGGTCAATCGCAAAACCCGTACCCGCCAACGCAGCGGCCCCCAAAGGCGATGTGTTCATCCGCTTGCGCGCATCCGCAAAGCGCGCGCGATCGCGGTCCAGCATTTCGACATAAGCCAGCATATGATGACCCCAAGTGACGGGCTGTGCCACTTGCAAATGCGTAAAGCCTGGCATCACCCACTCTGCACCGGCCTCTGCCTGACCAACGAACGCTTTCATCAGTGCCGCCAATGCCGCGTCAACTGCGTCAAATTGGTCCCGCACCCAAAGCTTAAACCCCGTGGCCACCTGATCGTTGCGCGAACGCCCCGTATGCAGACGACCTGCTGGCTCACCGATGGTCTCTTTCAGGCGCGCTTCGACATTCATGTGAATGTCTTCAAGTTGTTTTGAAAACGGAAAATCGCCTGCTTCGATTTCTGACAATACTGTGAGCAGCCCTTCCCGCATTGCGGTCGCATCGCTATCAGTGACAATGCCCATCGCACCCAACATTGCCGCATGGGCGCGCGAGCCTGCAATATCTTGTGCCGCCATCCGCTGGTCAAACTCGATGGACGCGTTAATTGCTTCCATGATGTCTGAATTACCGGCGGCAAAACGGCCACCCCACATTTGGTTCGATGTCTTTGTCATAACGGCCCTTTAACAGGAAGAAGTCTGCGAAAATGAAATATCTTGTGTCGCTTTATATGGCCTTCGCTCTTATCGCAACAAATGCTGCGGCTAATCCCGCGCTGGAAGATTTGCTGATGGGCAGCATGAAAAAGCTGAACTTCCATGCCACCGCAAAAGATATGCCAGAGGCAGAGTTTCAAACCTTCGATGGCGCGCCAGCGACGCTTGAGGCCTATGAGGGCAAACATATCGTGTTGAACTTCTGGGCAACCTGGTGCGCACCATGCCGCAAAGAGATGCCGATGCTTCAAGAATTACAGGCAGAATTTGGCGGTGGCGACTTTGCGGTGGTGACCATTGCAACGGGCCGCAACAACCCTGCGGCTATGCGTAAATTCTTTGACGATATCGGTGTAGAAAATCTGCCGCTCTACCGCGACCCCAAGCAAATCCTGTCGCGTCAAATCGGCGTACTCGGCTTACCGGCAACTTTGATACTTGATCCACAGGGGCGCGAAATTGCACGTATGGTTGGTGATGCAGAATGGAACAGTCCGTCAGCTAAGGCGATGATCGGCGCGCTTTTGGCCCCATAAGGCGGCACGGCTCAAACCTGTGGCAACCAAGCGAATGGTCGTTGACCAGCCCACAAGCCTGCATCCATGCATAAACGATTGTGGGGCCGCAAAACTTGAAACCGCGCTTTTTCAGATCTTTTGAGAATGCTGCCGATGCTACTGTTTGGGCGGGCCGGTCCTCGGGGCGCATGATATGCCCCTGAATGGGTGTGCCCCCAACAAATGACCAGCAATAGGAACTAAAGCTCTGTTCGTGTTCTAGGCGCATAAAGGCATCCGCGTTGCTGATCACCGCTGTGATTTTGCCTCGGTGGCGTACGATGCCAGGGTTTGCCAACAGACGCTCAACATCCGCTTCGCCCCATGTAGCGATGCGGTGGGGGTCAAACCCTTCAAACGCCTCAATGAACGCCTCGCGCTTTTTCAAAATAGTGATCCACGACAGACCGGCCTGAAAGCCATCGAGAATTAGCTTCTCCCAAAGTGCGCGACTGTCGTACTCAGGCACACCCCACTCTGTGTCATGGTAGTGGCGGTAAATCTCAGATCCATCGAGCCAGTCGCACCGCGTTAATCCATCATTCAAAACATCTCTCCCATTTCGATTTCCGCCAGACACATGTCAAAGTTGACCCAAAGTCACCCAACGATGACGCCAATCCGAAACTTCTGCGTATTTTTGCGGGCAATCTACTGCTTATGCTAGCGTAAACATTAAATACTTCCGTGACTCATTAGACCATTCCCACTACGCAAGAAGCATTATCAGGGCCCTTTTACGCGTAAACACATGCGCAAATTGCAGTTTGCGAGGGCCAGCCAACTAAGAATGGGACCTCAGGGATATGACCAACGTCGTTATTGCATCCGCCGCACGCACAGCCGTCGGCAGCTTTATGGGCAGCTTTGCCAACACACCAGCACATGATTTGGGCGCTGCCGTTTTGCGCGAAGTCGTCGCACGTGCAGGCATCGATGCGTCAGAAGTCTCCGAGACAATCTTGGGCCAAGTTCTTACAGCTGCCCAAGGTCAAAACCCCGCCCGCCAAGCGCACATCAACGCGGGCCTCGCCAAAGAGTCCGCTGCTTGGAGCATCAACCAAGTTTGCGGCTCTGGTTTGCGCGCCGTTGCATTGGCTGCACAACACATCCAGTTGGGCGATGCCTCAATCGTGGCCGCAGGCGGACAAGAAAACATGACCCTCAGCCCCCATGCCGCAACATTGCGCGCAGGCCAAAAGATGGGTGACATGCAGTACATCGACACGATGATCCGCGATGGGCTTTGGGATGCATTCAATGGCTATCACATGGGCCAAACAGCTGAAAACGTTGCGGATCAATGGGGCATCACCCGTGAGATGCAAGACGAGTTTGCCGTTGCCTCGCAAAACAAAGCAGAGGCCGCACAATTGGCTGGCAAGTTCCAAGACGAGATCGTGCCGTTCATCGTGAAAACACGCAAAGGCGAGATTACCGTCGACGCGGACGAATACATTCGACACGGCGCGACAATGGATGCCATGGCAAAGCTACGCCCCGCATTTACACGCGAAGGGTCCGTCACCGCAGCAAACGCATCAGGCCTTAACGACGGTGCAGCAGCAACGCTTTTGATGTCCGCAGATGACGCCGAAAAGCGCGGCATTGAGCCGCTCGCACGGATCGTTTCCTACGCCACTGCAGGTCTGGACCCATCGATCATGGGCGTTGGGCCAATTTACGCAAGCCGCAAGGCCCTTGATAAAGCGGGCTGGTCAGCAAGCGATCTTGATCTGGTTGAGGCCAACGAAGCGTTCGCCGCTCAGGCATGCGCAGTAAATAAGGATATGGGCTGGGATCCAGCCATCGTAAACATAAACGGCGGCGCAATCGCCATTGGCCACCCGATCGGTGCATCAGGTTGCCGCGTTTTGAACACGCTGCTCTTTGAGATGAAGCGTCGCGGCGCGAAAAAAGGCCTCGCAACGCTGTGTATTGGCGGCGGTATGGGCGTTGCTATGTGCGTAGAACGTCCGTAACCAACCAAAAATATCAATCCTGTGCGCAATATAGTTGCGCACAGGATTTTTAATTTGTAACTAGATTACCGAATAACCCTGACTGGAGAATCAACATGACACGCGTAGCCCTCGTCACAGGCGGAACCCGCGGCATTGGTGCCGCAATCGCTAAGGCATTGGCCGCAGAAGGCCACAAAGTTGCAGCTACATATGCTGGCAACGATGAAAAAGCCGCTGCCTTTACAGCCGAGACAGGCATCAAAACATACAAGTGGAATGTTGCCGACTATGCCGCGTGTACAGCTGGCATCGCCCAAATTGCCGAAGACCTCGGCCCTGTTGATATCTTGGTCAACAACGCTGGCATTACCCGCGACGCGCCATTTCATAAAATGACGCCCGAACAATGGCACGAATGTATCGACACAAACCTGAACGGTGTGTTCAACATGACCCACAACGTATGGGGCAGCATGCGCGAACGTAAATTTGGTCGCATCGTAACAATTTCATCGATCAATGGCCAAAAAGGTCAGTTCGCCCAAGCCAACTATGCCGCTACAAAAGCAGGCGATATCGGCTTTACGAAAGCTTTGGCCCAAGAAGGTGCCCGCGCAGGCATTACAGTAAACGTGGTGGCTCCGGGTTATATCAACACGGAAATGATGGCGACCATCCCAGAAAAAGTGATGAACGAAGTCATCCTTCCGCAGATCCCAGTTGGCCGCTTGGGTGAGCCAGAAGAGATGGCGCGGGCCGTTGTGTTCCTTGCCTCTGATGACGCTGGCTTTGTAACTGGCTCAACGATCTCTGCGAACGGCGGGCAATATATGAGCTAAGCCTGCGCTTACTTTAGCTTAATTGCAAAGGGCCGCCCCATCAGGAGCGGCCTTTTTTTTGACAAACTGCATCACGCATTCGGATGCGCGGCCACTTACGTAGCTGAGGCTTGCGTAGTGCGCAGTGCAGGTTCGTTGAAACGGTTCAGCATCCATGCCCAAAATTGACGAAACGCAATCGCGCGTTCTTCATGGGCAATTTGCATTGCGTTGCGTGTAATTTCGCTTGCTGTACTCCCAAACATATTAAACTCTATTGATGAGATGTGTCTCTCCCTGCTGTTGTATATGCGCCTCTTGTACGCACTCTACAAACGAGACCTCCCATACCGCCAGTTAAGCTGTATTAAACTGAAATGTCTGATCGCCTTCCTCCACTCACCGCCCTGCGCGCCTTTGAAGCCGCCGCACGCCATATGTCATTCGCCAAAGCGGCGGGTGAGTTAAATGTAACACCTGCAGCACTGTCCTATCAGATCAAATCCCTTGAAGCGGATTTGGGCACGCCAGTGTTCATTCGGCGTAATCGTGCGGTTGAGCTGACAGAGGCGGGTCGCGCCTTAAGCCCCGGCGTACGTGACGGCTTTGCAGCGATAACATCCGCGTGGCGCAACACACGCCGCTTAAGCGACAACACGACCCTCACAGTCACTGCGGGCCCTGCGTTCACCTCTAAATGGCTGGCCCCAAGACTGTTCGACTTTGCCCAAGCACACCCAACGATTGAGCTACGATTTTCGGCATCCCTACGATTGGTCGACTTTGACCGAGACGAAGTCGATGTAGCCATTCGGTTTGGATTAGGCGGCTACAGCGGCATCTATTCAGAACCACTTGTAAGCGAATGGGTCACGCCGATGATGACCCCTGAAATGGCGGTAAATTTCGGCATCAAAGAAACAATAACTAATGCGCCGCTCATCCACGATGACAGCATGGACGCTTTTAAAATTACATGTGATTGGGCCAAATGGGCGCGGGCCGCGAAGGTCGATATTGACCCGGATCACGGCGCAAGGTTCAGCCAAGCTGATCATGCATTGGACGCCGCAATTGCGGGCGCGGGCGTTGTGTTGGGTCGCGTATCGCTTGCTGCGCGCGCGCTTGCGTCAGGACGGCTTGTGGCACCTTTTGGTCTGGGATTGATTACGCCCGCACAATTTCGGTTTGTATGCCCACAAGGCAACTAGACCCGCCCCAAAGTGAAGGCGTTTCATGACTGGCTGTTGGACGAGATCAACACCTCAAAGTCCTTCGCGGAGGGCCGTACATTACTTCATGCAGCAGATGTTGAATAACTGACGCGCCACCCAAACTGGTGTGCGCGTCAGCCTGATACTTCAGGCAGAAGCGAGGCGGGAAATCTCTTCCTTGAGTTTCAGCTTCTCTTTCTTGATCGCCACAATTTGCAAATCATCAACGGCAGGCATGCGCTGCAGGCGCGCGACCGTCTCCGATAAATTCTCATGCTTTTGTTTCAGTTGCTGGATATGCGTGCTTAATGCCATAGGCGCGTCCTTTTCTACTGATGTGTGGTTTTAGTGGAGCACACGCAGCCCGCTTGTGTCACGCCGCAGCTGCGAAAGGATTCAAGTAATCAGCTAAATTTAGCCGAATTTCTTCACACGTAGTTAATTGCGGATGAATAATTGCGCACCGTGCCGCAAAATCTCACTTACCTCGGGTGTGTAAGTCTCTTCGTCAGCTTCGTGCCGCTCACCCTTATGCAGAATCAACGGCGCCAATAAAGAAAATGGCGCGCGCGAGGATTTCTTTGCTTGTACAATCACAAGTCGCGCAGGCTGCCCTACCCGCGATGCGATCGGCAATACCGTCACCCGGCCAAGCCGATCATCCAGTGAACTCAACACATCTTGCAGTCGTGAAATATCTTGGATGACAGTCAGCGTACCATTTGGCCGAAGCCGCTTTGTGGCAACATCCAGCCAAACAGAGAGCGGAGTTTGCTCACCACGTGCTGCTTCGCGCGCCGCATCATCCGATTTATTTCCCCGCCCGCGATCAAAATACGGCGGGTTACAGAACACATGGTGAAAGCTGCGCTCGCGTAGATCGCTGGGAAGCGCCGCAAGATCAGCATGGACCACATCCAGACCGTTGCGCCCTGCTAACTCCGCCGCGCGACTGTCCCGCTCAACACCCGTGACTGCCACACCTGTTCGCGCGGCAAGGCACAAGCTGGCCACGCCCACGCCGCATCCCAACTCCAGCGCGGTCTCTGCTGGCTTTGCGGGTACACTAGCCGCCAACAACACCGCGTCCACACCCGCACGATACCCTTGCGCAGGCTGATAGGCCTTCACTTTACCACCCATAAAATCATCGCGTGTTTCGCTCATTCGCTAACCGTCAGCCCATTATCACGCAATGCAGCAGCCGCCATGAAATAGTCTACTTTGCGCACCATCAACCGGCGCGGCAAAATGCCAATGCTGCCTTCAAGAATGCTGATATTTACGTCCATTTCAAAGCAGTCTATACCCTCGCCGGACAGCAAAGCTTTGGCGAAGGCAATGGCCGTCGGATCGTTGCTGCGCATAAGTTCTTTCATCCCCCGATCTAAGGCCAGTTGCCACGGGTTGTCGAGCAAGGAGACCTTTTCATGGGTTTGGATAGCGCCGCAACAAAGCCACACGAGCGCCTCGCCGCCGCACTTGATGCCGATATGACTGCAGTCAATGCATTGATCCGCGAACGCATGGCGTCAGAGCACGCCCCCCGCATCCCTGAAGTCAGCGCGCATCTGGTCGATGCTGGCGGCAAACGCCTGCGTCCCATGTTGACGTTGGCCAGTGCGAAAATGTGTGGCTACGAAGGACCGTTTCATATCCATTTGGCGGCAACGGTTGAATTTATTCACACGGCTACTTTACTACATGATGACGTTGTAGACGAAAGCGGCCAACGGCGGGGGCGCCCCACAGCCAACTTGCTTTGGGATAACAAATCAAGCGTTTTGGTCGGCGATTATCTCTTTGCCCGCTCATTCCAATTAATGGTTGAGACAGGTAATTTGCGCGTACTGGACATCCTATCAAACGCGTCAGCGACCATCGCAGAAGGCGAAGTGCTGCAACTAACTGCAGCTTCAGATTTGGGAACCGATGAGGATATTTACCTCAAGGTTGTACGCGGCAAAACGGCGGCCCTTTTCTCAGCAGCAATGGAAGTCGGCGGCATAATCGCGGGCCAGAATGATGACGTGGTACAGGCGCTTTTCGCGTGTGGTGACGCATTGGGCATTTCATTCCAGATTGTCGACGACCTGCTGGATTACCGCGGGGACACCCAATCCACTGGCAAAAACGTTGGGGACGATTTCCGCGAGCGCAAACTAACGCTGCCTGTCATCAAAGCCATTGCCAAAGCCGATACAACCGAGCGTGATTTTTGGCACCGCACCATCGCAAAAGGCGACCAGCGCGATGGTGATTTGGAAGAAGCTCTCCGCCTGATGGATAGCCACGGCACACTTGATGCGACCCGCGCCGACGCAGTTTCTTGGGCAGATAAAGCCAAAGCATCACTAAGTGTAATTGAGCAAAGCGAGCTGAAGGATATGCTTCTGGATCTTGCTGATTATGTGGTCGCGCGCGTTAGATAGAACTCAGCTTAATGTGCAGGGCCTGATCCACCAATCCGTATGCATCGCACCCAGCTCATAGGCCGCAAAATGTGCAGCCTTCATGGTTGGATAAATTGCAAAGCACGTCGCACCCGACCCAGACATGCGCGCCAATAAACACTGCCGGGTCGACTGCAAATCAGACAACGCACGCTCGATTACCGGCTGGATTGAAATAGCCGCATCTTGCATATCATTGCGCATCGTTGCGAGCCAATCCGCCGCATCCGCAACTCCCTCGAACGTAGGGATTATCGGCATTTCAGCGTTGGTGCGCTTTGTCATAGCGCTGAAAACTGCTGGTGTCGGCATGCTAACACGGGGGTTCACCAAAAGAGCAGGCAGTGGCGGCAGTGCAACTTTTTCCACCCACTCACCCACGCCGCGCATCCGCGCAGCAGTTGCAAGCATACAAACAGGCACGTCAGCACCAAGCGACATTTGCTGTTCAGCCGTACTGCCACCGATCGCGCGCAAAACAGCTGCTGCATCAGACGAGCCGCCACCAATGCCGGCCTCCGCAGGCAGACGTTTGACCAATCTCAAAGACGCCTCGGCCCCCATCACATCAAGTGCACGCCACATCAAATTTATTGGCCCCGCCGGCACACCTGCGGCCAAATCACCCTCAACGCTCAAATATGCGGGGCCATCCGATACATAAACGTCATCGCCAAAATCGGCGAAGGCCACCAAGCTATCAAGAAGATGATAGCCATCCTCTCGCTGCCCCGTAACATGCAGGGTTAAGTTCACTTTGGCAGGCGCCAGTTGGCGTATCTCGGAGGTCATGAGATCTTCTTTTGTTTATAAATATCCAAAACCGGAGGTCAGCCACCAGACTGTACTGACGGCAATGCGGGGGCGCCTTCTTCTTCGAGCACCACATCAAGTCCCACTTCCAGCTTACGCCTGATCCGCGGCAAATCATCTTCTGCGGGATCGAAAGACAATGCACGTGACCACTGAAAAAGTGCCTCCGTTCGCCGACCAACAGCCCACAGCACATCCCCCAGGTGGTCGTTCACCACAGGGTCAGTCGCAGCAAGTGAGGCGGCAACTTCCATCGGGGCCACGGCCTCGTCATAACGTCCGAGCCGGTACAAAACCCACCCAAGACTATCAAGGATGAAACCACTGTCAGGACGTGCAGCTGCGGCCTTCTCGATCATCTCTAACGCTTCGTCGAGCTTAATTTTCTTCTCAACAAGTGAATAACCAAGATAGTTCAGCACGTTCGGCTGATCGGGATTGAGGGCCAAGGCTTTGCGAAAATCAGCCTCTGCCTGTGGCCACAAATCGCGCCGCTCAAATGTTATCCCGCGCGCATAGTACAAAAACCATGCATTCGGATCGCCCTGCTCCAAAAGCTTGATCGCGGTGCTATAGGCTGCGGATGCTTCCTCAAACCGTTCAAGCCGGCTCAACATATCTCCAAGGGTTGAGTGGACTACCTGCAGATCAGCGTGACTTTCTTGTAACGCAGTCAATGCCTCAACTGCTTCATCTTTGCGGTCGCTTTCAAAAAGTGCCTCTGCACGACCAATCTCTGCGGCATGA
Organism: Thalassobium sp.; assembly: GCA_024640765.1. Classification (GTDB taxonomy): domain Bacteria; phylum Pseudomonadota; class Alphaproteobacteria; order Rhodobacterales; family Rhodobacteraceae; genus Nereida. The sequence continues at coordinate 136,773 of JAHEEK010000005.1, forward strand.
AAGGAGGTGCTGTCCCGCGTGATCTGACCATAAGCATCTGCCGCCAAAACATGATTGCCCAACTCATCCAACAAACCAGCGATCAGCAAATTCGCTTCATCGAAATCAGCGCGCGCATAGGCCGCTGCACGCGCGTAAAGAAGCGCAAAATCTGGGCCAGCCTCGTCGCGGAGAACCGATGCAACAGTCCAGAAAACTTCAGCCAAGCCCTGTTGCGCAGTCAAAACTGTGGTCAAAGGTACGGCCTTGCGCCCCTCAAGACCGCTGCGCAGTTCTTGTAATTCAGGGTCTAGTGCACCTTGAAAGTTATCATCAATGAGCGCGGCTGCATCCATGTTGCGGCCCAGTTGGCTCAAGAATTCAGCGCGCACCATGATCGACCGCCGCGTATACCCAAGCGCACCAACTTTATCGTCAGTCAATAGGCCCAGCGCGCCCTCAAAATCACCGAATGTGCCCTTGGCCAAAGCGTGGTGCAAATTCGCAAACCCACTCATACCGTTCATTGAGGCCATATCCTCAAAGTAATCGGTGGCAGCGCTTACATCGCCTAAACCCAAGGTTGCCCAAGCCAAGACCAAGCCGTCAACAAGCGGGCTTATGCGCCGGCCTGCCCCGAACCCTTCGACGATTTCCGTAAATTGTTCATCTTTTGCCAACCCTGCAACAGCAATCAATCCGGCGATTTGGCTTTGGTTCATATCAAGATCAGAACCACGCAAAAGTGCGACAGCACCTGCTACGTCACCGGCATTTGCACGGCCCGCCAAGGCCGCCTCAAGCAAGGCTGGGTTGGTCGCGTCGCTGCGTTGTGCTTGGGAATAATACTGGCCAACCGCTGCGTAATCACCGTTAAACTGCGCATGACGCCCCGCAAGATAGGACCCCGCAATGCCCTGCGCGTTACCAACGGCGGGCAGAAGCAAGGCGGCACTCAAAACGATGGGGCGAATGTATCGGCGCATAGGGTCTCCTGTGTGTCAGGACAGCTTGCCCGAGTTGCGCCCCACCCACAAGCAAAGCGCACAAAAAAGGGCGTCCCGCAGAGCACCCTGATCAATGAACTTTTCGTCAAGTGGACCCAACAAGGATCACATGTTGGGATAGTTCGGCCCATCGCCGCCCTGCGGCGTGGTCCAGTTAATGTTCTGACTGGGGTCTTTGATATCGCAAGTTTTGCAATGAACGCAGTTTTGAAAGTTAATCACAAACCGCGTATCCGCACCCGCTTCCTCAACAAACTCATAAACCCCAGCGGGGCAATACCGCGCTGACGGGCCTGCGTATTTTGGCAGGTTCACGGCCACAGGTATGCTCGGGTCTTTCAGCTTGAGGTGCGCAGGCTGGCTTTCCTCGTGGTTGGTCATTGCAAAGCTTACATTTGTAAGTCGGTCGAACGACAACACACCATCCGGCTTGGGGTACGCAATTGGTTTGTGGTCTTTCGCCTCGCCCGTAGCGGCAGCGTCACTTTTGCCGTGCTTCATCGTGCCCAACAAAGAGACCCCAAAGAGGTTATTGGTCCACATATCAAAGCCACCAAGGGTCAGCGAAGCAGTAAGGCCGTATTTTGACCAAAGCGGCTTCACGTTGCGCACCTTCTTAAGGTCTTTTGCAATTGGGCCGCTGTGCACACGTTGGGCGTAGCCAGCAAGGACATCACCCGCGCGATCAGCCTTAATGGCCTCAACCGCAGCTTCAGCCGCAGCAATCCCCGAAAGCATTGCGTTATGATTGCCTTTGATCCGTGGAACGTTGACCATACCCGCAGAACATCCAAGCAGCGCACCACCAGGAAATGCCAATTCTGGCATCGCCTGATACCCGCCTTCGGTAATTGCACGCGCGCCATACGCAACACGTTTGCCGCCCTTGAGTAACTCAGCAACCATCGGGTGGTGCTTAAAACGCTGGAATTCCATGTACGGGAACAAGTGCGGATTTTCGTAATTCAGGTGTACAACGAAGCCGACATAAACTTGGTTATTGTCGAGGTGATAGATAAACGACCCACCGCCCGCATTGCCATTCAGCGGCCACCCCATTGTATGAGTGACGCTGCCTTCTTTGTGCTTTTCGGGGTCAATTTCCCAAATCTCTTTCATGCCCAGGCCGTATTTTTGCGGCCCCGAGTTTTTATCCAACTCATATTTGGCAATCACTTCCTTAGACAGCGAACCACGCACGCCCTCAGACAAGAAAACATATTTGCCATGCAGCTCCATTCCCGGCTCATAAGCATCACCGGGGGTGCCATCGGCATTCAAGCCGAACTCACCCGCAACAACACCTTTGACTTCACCGTTGTCACCGTAAACTAATTCAGAACATGCCATGCCTGGGAAAATCTCAACGCCCAGCCCCTCGGCCTGCTCGGCCATCCAACGGCAGACATTACCCATTGAAACGATGTAATTGCCGTGGTTATTCATCAGTGGCGGCATTGCAAAATTGGGCAGGCGCACCTGGCCGGCTTCGCCAAGCATATAGAAATTGTCGTCCTTTACAGGCACGTTAAGCGGCGCGCCCTTTTCTTTCCAGTCAGGGATAAGCGCGTTCAGGCCTGTAGGATCAAGTACCGCACCAGAAAGAATATGCGCGCCAACTTCTGAACCCTTTTCGAGCACAACAACGTTCATGTCCGCATCAAGTTGCTTAAGCTTTATGGCGGCAGACAAGCCAGCTGGACCTGCGCCAACAATGACCACGTCATATTCCATTGCTTCACGTTCAATCTGGGACATTTTTTCGGCTCCAATAAATGTTGCAAAAATATATGGCGACAGGAATTAAAGGGGTCAATTGAAAAAAGGTGCTGGTTTTTCATTACGCTGCCCCGTGGCTGCAATTAGTCGCTCAATCCTATGCCTGCTCCTTGCATTTCCCTTTGCTTTTGCGTTTTGTAGCGCAATAGATCGAGCAACAAAACCACGGCCTTAGAAAGACAGAAAATGGATAAAATTCCTCTCACAAAAGCTGGCGCAGATCGACTTGATGCGGAGTTAAAGGGACTGAAATCTAAGGATCGCCCCGAGATCATCGCGGCGATCGCGGAAGCGCGTGAATTGGGCGATCTTAAAGAGAACGCCGAGTACCACTCAGCGCGTGAAAAACAGAGCTTCATCGAAGGCCGCATCGCAGAGCTGGAGGCTATCCTCAGCCGCGCAGATATCATTGACACCTCAAAAATGTCGGGCACCGTCAAGTTCGGCGCGCATGTTGAATTGGTTGACGAAGACACCGATGAAGAAAAGACCTATCAAGTTGTGGGTGAGCCAGAAGCCGACATTGAGCGCGGCCTGCTGAACATCGCCTCGCCGTTGGCGCGCGCGTTGATTGGGAAAGAAGAGGGCGACAGCATCGAGGTCCGCACCCCCGGTGGCACGCGGTCTTACGAAATTCTGTCCGTTAAATTTTCGTAACTCGTGATGGCCACAACCTCACCGCATTCACAGCCTCAATCCAAGTCACAGCCGAAAAATAACTTGCTTGCCACACCCGAACGCAGCGCGATTTCCTCGATCGGGATCATAGCAGCGGCGCTTACGCTTGTGTGGTTGATCGCGTCAGCGGTATTCTTTTTGCTGCTTCCGACAGAAGGATCATTAAACAGCCTTCAGTTCGTTATGGTCGTTTTTGCAGTGTTCATACCGGTGGCGTTGATCTGGGTTGCAGCAACAACGGCACACTCGATCCAATTGTTGAAAGATGATAACAGCAAATTGCATGCAGCTGTCACTCGTATTCGAAGAACATACGTTGACCAGCAAAGACACGTTTACGAAACTGCTAATCCCGATCTTAAAAAGAAAAACAAAGAAACCACAGAAACGAAATTCGATGCGCCCTCGGCGGTAACAACTTTCATCTCAAGTCACTCAGATGCTCCGCTTACGGGCTTGGACTTAAAAAATGCAACCGTCGGTGTCGACGGTCAAGCCGAGTTGCCCCTCGGCACGCCGATGAAGGCACTACAGCCAGCGCTTGAAAACGAAGCTTTCATCCGTGCACTCAATTTCCCCGACACCGCCGAAGACACTGTGGGCTTTGCAGCCCTTCGTAAGGCCCTAAAAGATCACCGTGCGAGCCAACTGATCATCGCTGCACAAGACATGCTGACCCTTCTGAGCCAAGAGGGCATTTACATGGACGACCTGCGGCATGATCGTCCTAAACCAGAGTTGTGGCGACGTTTTGCCCAAGGTGAGCGCGGCCCTGCGATCGCGGCCCTTGGCGGTGTTCGCGACCGCTCATCCCTCGCCCTAACCGCAGGGCGCATGAAAGAGGACGTCATTTTTCGGGACGCAGCGCACCACTTTTTGCGCCGGTTTGACAAAGTCATGATGGAATTTGAACCACACGCGTCCGATGCGGAATTGGCAAAACTGTCCACAACACGCACCGCATTGGCATTCATGCTTTTGGGTCGTGTGGCCGGAATGTTCAGCTAAACCTACAGCCCAAGACTTGAAAACGGAATGTAGCGGACGGACGTCCCAGGGGTGATCTCTTGCGCCTCGTCCAGTAACTCCACAAGTCCTTCGGCCCACGACAGCCCACCAATCCGGCCAGACCCCTCTGAGGCAAAAACCTCGGCAACACCGTTACGCAGACGGGCCCGCAGAAACTCGCGGCGGCCTTCTTTTTTACGCTTTGAAAAACCCGCGGGAACGGTCACTGCTTGCGGTGCTGCAAAATCCCCACCAGCCAAACAAGTCATCGCGGGACGTGCAAAAATAGTCGTGCAGACAAAGGCCGCAACGGGATTTCCAGGCAGGCCGAACACAGGCACACCGCCCCACATCGCCAACGCCAGCGGGCGTCCCGGTTTGACCGCAATCCGCCACCACGCAAGCGAGCCTGAACTTTGCAACAACTTTGAAACGTGGTCCTCATCACCCGCGGATGCGCCACCTGATGTCAGGATCACATCCGCAAACTTAGCCGCTTCATCAAGTGCTGCCTTCAATGCGTCCGGATCGTCGCGGATGATCCCCATATCAACAGGTTCAAACCCCCAAGCCGTGATCATCGACAAAAGCATGGGGCGATTTGCATCAAAAATTTGACCCGCTCTGGCGGTACTACCCGCCTCTACCAACTCATCCCCAGTAGAAATGACTGCAACACGAAGGGCTGCGCGAACGTCGATATCACTGATCCCGCCAGCCGTCAGAAACGCTGCATCCGCAGGGGTGATTTTCCGCGCGGCGCGTAGCATCACATCACCCTTCATAACATCTTCACCAGCCTTGCGCGTGTTGGCACCTTTGAGCAGGCCTCTGTGAAAAGCGATGCGAGTAGGCTGCCCCTGCTCATCCGCCTCAACAGTGCAATCCTCTTCAAGCACAACCGTATCAACGCCGCTCGGGACAACCGCGCCCGTCAAAATACGGATCGCACGACCTTTTGGAACAGCACCCGAAAACGGTGCGCCAGCGGCGGCGCGCGCCATAACTACCGGTAATTCGTTGGACCCGTCCAAGATCGCATCTGCCGAAAACCCATACCCATCGACCGCGCAATTTGCGTGCGGTGGGTTTGCGCGCTGTGCGCAAACATCACTTGCAAGGTAACGCCCCACCGCGTCTTTCACCGCAATTGTTTCTGTAGCTGTTACGGTGCGAACCCGATCTTTCAACTGATCCAGCGCCTCATCCACGGGCGTCCAACTCACGCCTTGCGGCATCGCAAAACAGTCGTTCCCAAGAGGCGGAGGCGTCAAGCTGTCGCCATCTGTTTTTTGCTTTCGCACACCCAGTATCCACCCTTCCTCCGAGGCAATCTGCGCAGCTTTCGTTTCCGTCGTCTGATCAAAACCTGCGCCAAAAAGCGCGTCCAACTCAGCATTCTCAAACGCCTCGCAAACCGCGCGGACCTGACGCGCGTCGAGCACATCAAATATCGTTCCATCATCGCTCATGCGATGCGTTGCATCAAACAATGACGGGTAAATTTCAGCCAGTACAATATTTGTTGCGGGCTTTGCAAAACCTGTCTCAAACGGCCAAACTGTAATGCCGCCGCCGTAGCGCGCCCGCAGTTTGGCCAACATCGGCAACCCCACAAGAGACTGCCCACCAACAGAGCCCGGGGTGTAGAGTTTCCACATTGGTTGTGCGCTTGAAGTGAGCGCCTCGACCGTGCGGCGCTCAGGGAACTGCAGGGGATCCCGCTCGGACCCGCGTTGGCGCAACGCATCGGTTTCAGCACCCCTCGGGCACCCCCAAAAAGGTCCGATACTATCCAAAGCTCGGTTGACCTGATCGGCCACCTCAAAGCGATTATTTTTGTTGTCTGGCCCATCTTCAATGCGTTCGGCCAACCAGTCCCAAACGCCAAGCGCAGAAGATTTCCCCGTCAGAGTCTGCGCAAAACCCTGTGGGTAGCCGAAACCAAAATCGAACCCGACGAGAACGCGCGCGCGGGCATCTTGCGCCCTATCAAGCATCGCGCAAATAGCATCCATAGCCAAAAGCCGCGTTCGAAAATACTGCACGTCTACTGGCTGCCCGCGCACCTTTGAACCAACATAAATCGCGTTCGCAACGGGTTTGGCCGAAGATGGCGTCGAGGAAGATGACCAATCGACCGCGATGATCTGATCGAAACTCAAAGCCCCGCCTTCACACAGATGAAATCCGCAATCGCGACGGTATCATCCAAATCAAACTGTGGCTTTGGCGTATCAAGCACTGTGTCAGCGGCATAGGCCAATACCGATGCGTCCTCGATCATGGATTGGGATGTTTGCTGCCGGTAAGCGCACACTTTGGGGTGCGTGTCCCGTTTGAACCCTTCGACCAAAACCAAGTCAACGGGCGCCAGCTGCGCTAGCAATTTATCAAGCGGTGGCTCGGGCTCTCCGCGCAATTCAGTCATCAACGCCCATCTGTTTGCACTGGCCAAAAGCACTTGTTGTGCGCCTGCATCGCGGTGGCGGTAGCTGTCTTTGCCCTGCTGGTCGATGTCGAAATTATGATGCGCGTGTTTCAATGTGCTAACTGAAAAACCGCGCGCGGTAATTTCAGCCACAAGCCGCTCCATCAGGCCCGTCTTTCCTGCGTTTTTCCAGCCAATGACACCAAAAACCTTTTGCTTCATCATAAGTATCGCTCCGCCTGCGCCAAATCTTCAGGCGTATTGATATTAAAGAACGGATCAAACGAACCAACTTCAAAGGAAGCAGTTGCCGCATGATGCTGATCAGTCCACGCGACGACTTTGCGCAATCCCCCTTGCAAGGCCGCGCGGAGATCATCGCGCAAGGCGACTGGCCAAATCCCAAACGTGGGGTGACGGCCATCCGTTGCTGCCAAAGCCAGCGGATGGGTCATATTATCAGCGGCCATCATCAAACGGGGCGTCAAATCACATGGGAAAAACGGCGTGTCCGCAGCAACGCTTACAACCGTTTCAGCCCCCTGCTCAGCCGCCCAATCAAGGCCTGCAAGAATACCTGCAAGAGGACCTACAAACCCACTGATACTGTCCGCAACCACATCATGACCAATTTGGCCAAACCGCGCGGGATCGCCGTTGGCGTTAAGGCACAGCCCCGCGACTTGCGGCTCAAGGCGCTCAATCACCCGCTCAAGCAACGTTGTGCCGCCAAGCTGCAAAAGCGCCTTGTCCCCGCCGCCCATCCGGCGTGCTTGTCCACCCGCCAGAATAACACCGAAGGGTTGCTTCATTGCTTTGCTCCCTTACGGCCAGATTTCGATGGCTCGTCGCGGACTGAGGCAAGATCAGCATCGCGCACCAACCGGTCATTTCCAGCCAAACAGACAAACCGCTGGCCACGCATCCGGCCAATCAATGTCAAACCTACTTGCTGGGCAATCTCCACACCCCATGCCGTAAACCCGGAACGCGACACCAAGGCCGGAATACCCATCATCGCTGTTTTAATCACCATCTCGGATGTAAGGCGGCCTGTGGTGTACAAAATCTTGTCCGATGGGCTCACACCTTCTGACAGCATCCAGCCAGCTACTTTATCAACTGCGTTATGGCGACCAACGTCCTCCATATAAACGAGGGGGCGATCTTGCTGGCAAAGAACCGTGCCGTGAATAGCACCTGAGGTCAGATAAAGGCTGGGTGTCGTGTTAATCTGATGCGCTAATGCATAAAGCCATGACGTTTTCACAGGCACTTGGGGCAACGTCACGCCCTCAAGGCCCTCCATCATATCCCCAAAAACTGTCCCAACAGCACAGCCGCTGGTGCGGGTCTTTTTCTTGAGTTTATCCTCAAACACCGTCTGGCTCGCCGTGCGCACAACCACAGTCTCAAGCTCTTCGTCGTAGTCTATGCCGACGACGTCAGAAGCATCATCAAGCATCCCTTGATTGCGTAAAAACCCAAGTGCGAGGTACTGAGGGAAGTCACCAATTGTCATCGCCGTGACAATTTCCTGACTATTCAAGAAGATGGTCAAAGGACGTTCTTCGACCACAGGCGTCTCGATCTGAGCGCCGGTGTGATCCACTCCCGCAACCGAACGCGTCAGGCACAAACCACCGCGCGCACCCAGTGGATCTGGCGCGATAATGTAATCTGCCTCATCAGCCATTTGCATCCCCCTGACACTCGTCTAAGTCATGTCTCGAATAACCTAGAGAGTCACAATGTCATCTACCACCGCGAAATCGACATATCTGCAGGGCTTCCGCGACGGCCTGCCGTTTCTTTTGGTCATCGCACCATTCGGACTGTTGTTTGGGGTCGTAGGCACGGAAGCCGGATTAAACATTGCCGAAGTCATGGGCTTTGGCGTTTTAGTCATCGCGGGAGCCGCACAATTCACAGCAGTGCAGCTTATGGTCGAGGACGCGCCTACGCTTATCGTGCTGGCAACATCGCTTGCTGTGAACCTGCGCATGGCCATGTATTCCGCCGCAATGGTGCCGCATCTGGGCAAAGCCCGCCTTTGGCAACGTGCACTTGTGAGCTATTCGATGGTGGACCAAACATACGCACTTGCGGATCAAAAGTTCCAAGACGAAACCGCTTGGACCCTCACGCAAAAGTTGCGCTATTTTGCGGGCACCGTCACACCCATTTGCTCAACGTGGTATGCGATGACCTACGTTGGGGCAAAACTGGGTAGCTCTATTCCGCCGGAATATGCGCTCGACTTTGCGATCCCGATTACATTTCTCGCACTTATCGCACCTGTTTTGCGCACACTGCCACACGTTATTGCCGCAGTAACTTCTGTTTTGGTGGCTCTGTTGTGCATGAATGTGCCTTATAGCCTTGGAATTATCATCGCAGGCATCGCGGCTATGATCGCGGGCGCGCAGGCTGAGTTGATGCTGAAAAAGGAGCCTAAGTCATGATTTCGGATGATGTAAACGTTTGGTTAATTATCGGTGTTTTAGCGCTTGGGACCTTCATTAGCCGCTTTTCATTTTTGGGCCTGATCGGTGACCGTGAATTGCCAGAATGGATTTTGCGACACCTTCGCTACACAGCCGCTGCTGTTTTACCCGCACTAATTGCACCGGTTGTACTGTTTCCGCCCACGACAAATGGTGAAGTGGATCCCACACGTCTGTCAGCAGCGATTGTCACGTTGGTCGTTGGTGTTTGGACACGCAACGTCCTTTGGGCAATCATTTTGGGTGCAGCGACACTTTACGGGATGCTCTATCTCACAGGTGGTTTTGGTTAAACTGCCAGCACGTTAGTCCAGATCAACATCAATATACTGCGAAAGCGCCACGGCTTTATCGCCGTCATCCGTCTCGTAATATTCTTGTTCCGCTACACCGGGCAGTGCGCCAAACCGCTCGCGCGCTTTGTTGGGAAAGTATATCGTGTCAATGCTTTCAAAACCCTCAAGCTGGCTCAAGATGCTCGTGATGCTGCGGGTGCACCCTGCCGCAGGGACGGCGCCGTTATTGATCACCAACTGAAGGGCTTGCTCGGCCACACCTGCGGGCACTTCGATCGTTTGCTCAACCACACGGTGGGTGATGCGGGCATGGGCACCGATATAAAATCGCTTATAAAGTGGTGTAATACCGTAAAGCACATCACCACGCTCGGGGATTGATTTGGCCTCAAAACTTCCAGCCGGGTCGAACAAAACACGCTGCGATCCGTTGACCAGCAGGGCACTGTGGGCGCCGGAGTTAGTACCGTTACTTACAACAGTAATCAAAGAAAGGGCGGGAGGGCCGTCGTGGCGGTAAACGCTCTCGCGGATTTCACTATCTGTCGCGGTTGGCAGGTCCTGAGTGGGTGTCAGGCACCCCGCCAGCAGCATCGCCGCTGTGAAAAATGCAGCAATGCTCCGCGTTTTCATCTGCTTAACCGCCGATAATGGCGAGCAAGATCAACGTCGCAATGATGATCACCACGCTCCACGTTGTGAATTTTACGAAGCCCGCAAAAGTTTTCTCTTGGACTTCGATGTCCATTTTACCGTGCTCGTGCTTGTCATCAGCCATGTCTAATTTCCCGTTTAGCTAAGTATTCTTGAGGCGCGCATAAAGCATATTTGCACGCATTTCTAGTGATTTCACTGCCCCTGCGACACTGCTCACACCAGCTTAGGCACCAGGCTTTTCAAGCTGCTCGGCAAGGCGGAAGCCAATCCGGTTAGGCTCAGGCGCGTCGACCTCCTTGGGAATTGCGCGCAGCATCACATTAAGTTGGGTGACGTGCTGTACTAACTGCGTCTTAGCGCCCGCTGCGTCCGTGCCGTAGAACGTAACAATATCAGGGTCAAAATATCCCATGCCTTCAATCCGCAGCACGCCTGCCTCGCCACCCGCGAAACCCATTGCTGCCTCATGCTCGGCGTCCAGCGTTTCTTCAAACTTCTTGAGGTACAAAACCACCCGTTCATAAGCCCATTGCGCGGGGCTTTTCTTACTGACCGCTTGGGTCATTGCGGATGGCAGTTCTTCATCTTGGGTGCCTGCCGCGTTTGCGGCGCGCATCTTTGGCAGCACATCATCTTCCAATGCGTCCGCGCTTGTTTTGATCACGTTATCCATCATTACTTCCTCCGCCAATTACACGCCCACACCGCACCATCATAACGGCAGCGCAGTGGTATCCTTGATGTCTTCCATAACAAAGCTTGCAGAGATATCGGAGACCGCAACCTGCGCGATAAACTTTTTGTAAAACCGATCATACGCCGCAACGTCCGCGACACGCACGCGCAGGACATAATCCAGATCACCGGTCATTCGGTGCGCACCAACAATTTCAGGAAACAAGCTGACAGCACGGTTGAACAAACGCATCCATTCCGCATCGTGATTATTCGTCCGCACCATTACAAAAACCAAAAGCGGGCAGCCCGCCTGTTCTGGATCAAGCAGCGTCACACGCTTGCGTATCAACCCCGCCGCCTCCATCGCCTTTATTCGCCGCCAACAGGCATTGCGGGACAGGTTTGCATGTTCGGCCAACTGATCAAGACTAATAGTAGCGTCATCCTGCAAAGCAGATAGTAAGGCGTTATCAATAGAATCTAAATCAGCCATAAGTGGGATTTTATCCCAACCTTATCCATTTTGACAGTATATTTTGGGACGCAGCCTCATAACCGCGCAGCCATAGTAAAGACACAAACACACCAACGCCTGTCGGAGCCTGATATGACCCGTGTCCTCACTGCCCTTTTCTCTGATCATCCCGCCTCAGTGAACGAGACCTATTTTGAGCATATGCGCTTTGCAGCAACTTTTGCATTTTGGCTAATGGCGGCCGCTTTTTGCGCTGCGGTGCACGCAATCATTTCTGCCCTATTTGAAAAGACCGCTGGCAACATTATCCGCCGCCTAAATGACAAAATCACGAACCGCTAAGCGGTGTCTATCACCCGCTGAAACAGCCACTGACCATCCTTAGACATGGTCCGTGTTGCCCGCCCATGATGCCAAAGATGTAAGCAGTGCGAAAGAGCCTCAACAAGCGCCAACCCGTATTCGCCGCCTACAATCTGCCGTTTGAACAATGGCATAAAGCACTGTGCCGCAGTTTGCGGCTCTGACAAATGGGCCTCTAGGCGGCGCAGTGCGCCGTGGTGATTTTCAATCAACTGCCGCATCCGCACGGGCAAGCCTGTAAATGGCAGCTTGTGACCCCCTAAAACAAAATGATCGTCGCGGGCCAATGCACCCAAACGCTCGCACGCCTCAAGCCAGTCAGCGACAGGGTCCGCTTCCGGCTCGGTCGCGTAGACACCAATGTTTGAGCTGATTGAAGCGATAATCTGGTCACCAGAAATCACCAAATTGTCATCACGGCTCCAGAACGTTGCATGCTCGGGGGAGTGCCCATTACCGATGTGAATATCCCAACTACGCCCGCCCATAACGATAGTGCCGCCCTGTTGAATGCGTGTGTAGCCAAGGGGCATCGGCGCAACGCAATCAGCGTAGTTAAAAGGCCGCTCATTGCAGCGTTGTTCAAGAATGTCAGGCGCCATCCCAGCACGATGCCAAAAATCAACAGTTTGCGCAGTCGGCCTGTTCTGCGCATCCAGCTGCAACATGCGCGAGAAAAGCCATGTTGTCCGAGTACAAATAAGTTCTGCGCCAAATTCGGACTGAAACCAACCGGCAAGGCCCACATGATCGGGATGGTGATGGGTGACGATAATGCGTCTAATCGGCTTGCCGGCCAAAGGGCCATCCATCAACGCGCGCCAAATACTCCGGCTCCGCTTAGACGCAAACCCCGTATCGATGATCGTCCAACTGTCGCCATCATCAAGGACGTAAACATTCACATGATCAAGCGCCATGGGTAGCGGCAAACGCATCCACAGCACACCTTGAGCGACTTCGATTGCTTCACCCTCGGCGGGCGCTTGCGCGAATGGATAGGCCAGTTTTGTCATGGCACAGGTCTAGGCGAGCAGGTCCTCGGTGGAAAGCGCATAAAGATCATCGGCTCCCTCGCGCGCATGGGCAAGAAGGCCTACGTGCTCTGGCAACAACCGCTTGATATAGAACGTCGCAAGTCGCGCGCGGCCACTATCAGGTCCCGCAGCAAGAGCCGCCTTAAGGTGATAGTGCCCCCCAAGAACCCGTGCAAACCCGCGCAAATAAGGCACGGCACCGGCAAAGCGGTGGTTGCTATCTGATTGTGAAACCATCCACTCGGTTGTCTCACGCAAAGTCTCGGACGCCTCCCAAAGCGGGCCGGCAAGGCTTTCAAGCGTACCGCGGCAGCTTTCCGCTTGGGTTTGCACTTCTTCAATCAGCGCAAAAGCGGCATCTCCGCCGTCGGCCAGTTTTCTGGCCACAAGGTCCATCGCCTGAATGCCGTTTGTACCCTCGTAAATCGCAGTGACGCGCGCATCGCGGCTGTATTGAGCAGCACCTGTTTCCTCAATGAAGCCCATTCCGCCGTGCACCTGAATCCCCTCAGCCGCCACGGCCATGCCAACGTCGGTCCCGAATGCTTTGGCGATTGGCGTCAGAAAAGCGGCCCGTGCGTGCCAAAAGGCATCGCTGGTGGCCGTTCCCATATCAATCGCCGCAGCGCAGGACAGAGCTATCGCGCGCGCCGCAAATAGATCAGCTTTCATCGCAACCAACATCCGAAGGACATCTGCATGATCAACTATAGCGCCAGTAGCGACCACATCATTTGGTACATTCGTGCGGCCTTGCTTGCGGTCCCGCGCATAGCTTAACGCGTGTTGAAGCGCCCCTTCTGCAACTCCTGTGCCTTGAATTGCCACACCGACGCGGGCGTTGTTCATCATGGTAAACATTGCTGCCATGCCCGCATGCTCCGCCCCAACAAGCCAACCAGTCGCACCATCATATTGCATCACCGCAGTGGGCGACGCGTGCAAACCCATCTTATGCTCAAGGCTGACCACATGCAGCGCGTTGGCTTGGCCAGCATCGCCATTATCATCGGGTAGATACTTCGGGACCATGAAAAGGCTAATGCCCTTGGTTCCAGCAGGTGCATTTGGCAAGCGCGCCAAAACAAGATGGCAAATATTTTCCGCCATGTCGTGATCACCGTAGCTGATGTAAATCTTTTGCCCCGTAATCTCGAATGTTCCATCCCCGCGCGGCATCGCTTTGGTGGTCAGCGCGCCAACATCACTGCCGGCTTGTGGCTCGGTCAGGTTCATCGTGCCGGACCATTCACCGCTGATCAGCTTGGGCAAATATGTCTGCTTAATCTTGTCATCCGCGTGGGCTTCAAGCGCCTCGATCTGACCTTGGGTCATCAACGGGTTCAATTGCAGTGACAGGCACGCGCTCGCCATCATCTCGTTCACCGCCGAGGTCAGCGTTAGCGGCAGGCCCATCCCACCGCCATCAGGGTGCGCCGAAATTCCCATCCAACCGCCATCCGCCAAGGCACGATACGCCTCTTTGAAGCCATCGGGCATAGCAACAGCGCCGTCTTTCAACACCGCATGCTGAATATCGCCTACCCGCTGCAGCGGGGCCAAAGCTTCTTCGCAGACTTTGCCAGCCTCAGACAAAAGCGCGTCGGTGATGTCGCTGCTCACGTCCTCAAAACGGGCCGTTGCACAGATGTCTGAAAACCCAACAACGTGGTCGAACAAAAACTTATACTCAGTAAGAGGCGCGACGTATGGCATGAAAACTCCGGTAATTTACGCAGGCTTGGCAATCCAACCCCATAAGCGTAAGTCAGTTTGCACGGCCACAGCATCGCGCGGCCACCGACCTCAATCAATGGGAACGCGGCGTCATAGATGGAAACGAAACTGCTCAAGATCGCCCAAGACGCAGGCACACTTTTGGCCCAAGGCGGATTGGTGGGGTTCGCAACCGAGACCGTCTATGGGCTTGGCGCCGATGCAACGGACGCAACTGCCGTGGCGCGCATTTATGAGGCAAAAGGACGGCCAAGCTTTAACCCGCTGATCATCCATGTGCCAAGCCTTGCCGATGCCGAACCCTACGTAGAAATGAACGAGATCGCACGACGCCTTGCCGCCTCATTTTGGCCTGGCCCCTTAACACTTGTGCTGCCCCTGAAGCCCAATTCAGGCATTTGCGATCTGGTCACCGCAGGCCTTTCAACCGTGGCAATCCGCGTGCCTGATCATGAACAAGCCCGCGACGTTTTGCGCACAGCAGGCATCCCGGTCGCAGCGCCCTCCGCAAACCCGTCAGGCTGCATCAGTGCCACAACAGCCCAGCACGTTATGCACGGCTTAGGCGGCCGAATTGACGCCGTGTTAGAAGGGGACCCTTGCAGCGTGGGCTTGGAATCCACAATTGTTGCTGTGGCACCCACACCAACTGTTTTGCGGTTTGGCGGCTTGGCCTTGCGTGACATCGAAGCAATCACCGGCCCACTTTCCCACGACACAACACCCGCCGCCATCGCCGCCCCCGGCCAGCTAAGCAGCCATTACGCGCCGCGCCAAGCGTTACGCATGGACGCCGTCACAGCCGAGGCAGGCGAAGTGATGTTGGGTTTTGGGGAAGTCAGATGTGATCTTAACCTATCGCCACGCGCAGACCTGCGGGAAGCGGCGGCCAATTTGTTCACCTATCTGCACAGCCTTGATCGACTTGACCAGCCGATCGCCGTGTCACCTATTCCAGGTCACGGACTTGGCCGCGCTATCAACGACCGCTTGCGCCGCGCCGCTGCACCGCGCGATTAAGGTGACCTAGGCCTGTCCGCCAACTACCGACAAAAGCCGCGGATCAATCCCCAGCATATCAAGCGCGACCGATCTTTTGTCATCGCTTGGCGTATCGAAAACAAGCGCGCTATCTGCCTCAACCGTAAGCCATCCGTTCATCGATATTTCAGCCTCTAGTTGGCCGGGGCTCCACCCCGCGTAGCCCATCGCCATAACCATGCTGCGCGGCCCAACGCCTAAGGCAATATCCTCCAAAATATCACGTGTAGCAGTCATTCCAACGCTATCTGATACCTGTAAGGTGCTGTCGTTGCCTGCATAATCACCACTGTGCAATACAAAGCCGCGCCCCTGTTCAACTGGACCACCGTAATACATTGGTACTCTCTCAACAGGCTTAAGCGGCTCAATTTCAAGATGCTCTAGCAGCCCTTTGAATGTCACCTTCTTGGTCGGCTTATTCAGGATCAATCCCATCGCACCTTCAGACGTATGATCGCAAATATAGACCACGCTGCCGGCAAATCTTGGATCATCCATGCCGGGCATTGCGATCAATACGTGACCTACGAAGGTGGTTTGATGAAAATTTGAGTCGCTCATACCATCACCATGAGACACCAAAGAACCATCGGCAAGCGCGCATCGCTGACATATGCTTGTCGTGAACGTGATTTCCAAAACGCGGTAAGCTGCGTATGTAGTGGATGTTATGACGAAGGCCCTGACAAAATACGCAGCCACATTTGTGACCACCCTTTTTGGGTGTACAGCCGCGATCGCCTCAGACGCTGCAAGCGATGCAGCCTCTATTGATGTGCTCGGCGGTTGGCGTGAGACTGACGGCACGCATATGGCGGCACTGCGGATCACCCTCGCGGATGGATGGCACACATATTGGCGCAGTCCGGGCGACGCAGGTGTACCGCCTGCGTTTCATTGGGGTGGCACGCGCAACGTTGATACTGTGAAATTCCACTGGCCCGTCCCCGATGTGCATGTTCAAAACGGGATGCGCACTTTGGGCTACACTGATCAAGTGGTTATCCCGATTACTGTAAGCCCGAAAAACGATGGCAGCATGCGGATCAAGGGCAAGGCAGAAATCGGTGTGTGCAAAGATATCTGCATCCCCACAACACTGCGTTTTGATGGGCGGCTACCCGAAGTTGGAGCGCTTGATGGGCAGATCGCCGCCGCACTTGTTGAGCAACCTCTAAGCGCGCGTGAGGCGGGCGCCAAACGGCCCGTCTGCACCATCACGCCCGCAGACGACGGCGTTGTTTTAACGGCATCTGTTACATTGCCCAAACAAGGCCCCAGCGAAATAAGTGTGCTTGAGGTGGCCAACCCAAATGTGTGGGTATCGGAGGCCGAAACTATCCGGACTGGCGGCACAATTTCGGCGACTGCAACGCTGCTTGAGGCGAACGGAAAACCCTTCAGCATAGAACGAAGCGGCGTCATTATGACTGTTCTAGCCGGTGGTCAGGCAGTGGAAATCAAAGGATGCACGGGCGGTTAAGCGCCGCTGACCCTTTTGCTGGAGCGCGTAGTGAACATGATCGCTGTCGCCACAAAGACCAGCACACCAGCACCCAAAACAATTCCCGCAAACCAACCGAGCGCGGCCAATGCGCTTGCCGCACTACCCCACGCCAAATTTCCAGTCGCCATGACCGAACCAAGTGTTGCCGCAAAACCCAACGCGACCATCACACCAAGCGCCAAAACTGATAGCACAACACCGCGCGCACGCGCCCCAGAACGCCCCCGCGCACTGACGGCGCGTCTTGCTGCTTCTGACAAACGGCGCACGTCCCTTTGCATCGCGATTAATGACGGCACGATCAACAGAACAAGCGCCATACCAACGCCTAGACCGTAGACAAGTGTGATCACCGTTGGCTTCAAGAACTGTGCTTGGCTTGAAGTTTCATAAAGCAGCGGCATCAGGCCCAATACGGTCGTCAACGTGGTCAACAATACGGGCCGCAAGCGGTCGCACACCCCGTCGATGATGGCGGGTCCAAGCCCGCGATCTTTGGCATAATCATCGATGGTTGTGACAAGAACGATTGAATCGTTGATCACAATCCCGATCATCCCGATCAACCCAACAACTGTGAACATCGACAACGGAACCCCCCACTGCCAATGACCATAGATTGTTCCGATCAAGCCAAACGGAATAATGGCCATAACAACAACGGGCCGCGTCCAGCTACCAAAGACCCACGCAAGGGCCAAAAAGATGCCAAGTAGTGACAGCATCAACCCTAGGCGCGCATCGTTTAAAAACGTGTCTTCGTCCTCAGAGGCCCCCGAAAACTCGTAAGACACACGCAGGTCTGCTTCAATTTTGGGAAGGATTACTTCGCGAATAGTATCAAGAATTTCATTGGCACGAGCGGCATCATCTTGGTTCAGCTCACCGGTAACCGACACCAATGCCACACCGTTTTCACGGTTTACCGTACGGAATCCCGTGCGCCGCTCAACCTCAACGATATCAGCAAGCGGTACGTATTGACCCGTAGCCGAGCGAACCAACATCTGGCTCAGAAAGTCTTGGGTCAAAGCTGCTTCGGGCAACTCCACACGGATCGCCGCACTGCGCGCACCAACCGGATAAGTAGCCGCCTCTATCCCGTTTAGCCGAGCGCGCAGATCACGGCCAAGCCCGTCAATGGTAAAGCCCAAAGCCTGCCCTTTTGCCGTCAACTCAAGGATCAGCTCTTCTTTGTCGTAAGGCAGATCATCTTCGACAGCGCTTACTTCGGGGAACTGAACAAGCTGTTCTTTGAGGGCGTCGCTGGCGTCTTTCAGTGTCTGCGCATCAGCCCCATAAAACTGAACGTCAATCGCATCGCCACTACCGGGGCCACTGCCCCAACTGCGAAAGCTAATCGCTTCAAGCTGCGGGTGGCGCGCAACGCGGTCCTGCAAATCAGACACAAAATCGCGGCTTGAATAGCCAACCCGCAGGTCAGCATCGATAAGCTCGATACTCACGCCACCTAATTGATCTTTCTCTTTTGTCTCAGAACCTGAAATGGCCCGCCCTGCGTTTCCGCCAATTTCGCCCAAAACGTAATCAACAGGATTTGCCCCGATACGGGCTTCAACTTCGGCACCCAACTCATCAATCGCCTGTTGCATCAACCGCATTTGCGCCAGCGTATCCGCCCGCACAGCACTATCCACCATCGCGAAATTACCCGTGACCGAACCACGTTCAGGCGCGTTGAAGAAACGCCACTGCACATCGCCCTTGATGAACAAAACAGAGGACAACGCAAGCATTACAAGCGCGCCTGCGAAAACTGGGTAACGTGCTTTTATCACACCCGCAATGAACGGGCGGAACAGGGTCTCGCGGAACCAATCAAACCCACGGTTCACAGTCCGGCTTGGCAAATCGTACCAACGCAATTTGTCCCCATGCGCCAGCGCACCCGCCATGTGGTGCGGCAAAATCAAGAAGCACTCAACCAAAGAAGCGATCAAAACAGCAATCACTGTAAAGGGAATATCGCTGATCAAATCACCAAATCGGCCGCCAATCGCCACAAGGCCAAAGAATGCGATGACAGTCGTCACAGTGGCGCTGAACACAGGAGACGCCATTCGGCGGGCTGCATTTTCGGCCGCAACGATCGGGGCCTCGCCAAGCCGTCGCGCTCTGAAATCAGCGTGCTCACCTACAACGATCGCATCATCAACGACGATACCAAGCGTAATGATAAGCGCGAACAGGCTGATCATGTTAATCGTCAAACCGGCGGCATACATGATGGCAATCGCCGACAGCATGGCCACTGGAATGCCTGCAGCGACCCAAAACGCAGTACGGGCGTTCAGGAACAAAAACAGCAGCAACACCACAAGGCCCAACCCCGTCAGGCCATTTTCAATCAGGATATTAAGGCGGCCACTGATGGCCTCGGCGCGGGTACGGATCAACTCAACGCTAACTCCCGCAGGTAGGTTGAGCGACATCTCATCAGCCACGCTTTGGACCTGTTCTTGGATGTTAATCGCATCCCCTTGATCCGAGCGATCCACACGAATGGAAAGCGCAGGTGCATCACCCACGAAGTAGGCACGCTCGCGATCAATGCCCTCAACGCGGACCTGCGCTACATCACCAATCGTCAGCGCAGTGCCCCCCACATCAGAACGCAAAACAATCGCCGCAATCGCGCGCGCATCACGTTTAGCGACACCCGTTCGCACACGCGCCGTAGCGCCCACATCACCTGCAGGGTCAGCTGTGACCTCAGCACCAATGGCTTGGGCGATGTCGGCCATGGTCACGTCGAAACGGATCAAATCCGTTTGGTTCACCTCAACAACCGTGTTGGGAGCCGCAACACCACGAATGGTGGCGCGCGTTACCCCTTTAGCAAAAAGGCGGTTCACGAATTCATCAGCCAACAGCCCAAGCTGCTCAACACCAATAGGTCCAGTGATTACAACATCCGTAACGCGGTCGCGCCAAGTACCGCGCCGCACACGCGGATCATCGGCGTCTTCGGGCAACGTGCTGATCGCATCAACAACACCCTGCACATCATCCGCCGCACCCGACATGTCCCAGCCGGGCTCAAAATCCAATGTGACGGACGCACTACCTTCGCGAGAGACTGCCCGTGAACTTTGCACACCCTCAACGCCCAACAACGCAGGCTCAACCACCTGTACGATTGCCGCGTCGACATCTTCAGCGCCAGCACCCTGCCAGCCTACTGAAACAGTGACGTTGTCAACAACAACGTCAGGGAAAAATTGCGCACGCATTTTGGGTAGCGACGCCGCACCCAACACAAGCATAATGACCAACAACAAATTTGCGGCTGTCTTGTGCCGCGTAAAATACGACAGGACCCCGCCTGTGGATGCACCGATATCGCGCATCAGCTGCCCATCCGTGCTTCAATTCGCTCAACCACGCGGGTAGGAACCACGTCCTGATTGAGTTGGGCCAGAACTCTGTCTTTTGCTGCTTTGGGCATGCGCGTATTGGCAGTGATAAATGCAACTAGCTTGGCGCGCCGTTCCGGCGTCAGCGCAACGGTTTGCGGCTCTTCCACAACGGCATCGGCGCGTAGTGGACGGACTTTGATACCAGCGCCCAGAACCGGAGAGCGCGCAGTCACGACCTCACGGCCTTCCATATTACGTGCGCGCACCAACACGAAATCGCCCTGACGACGGAGAACCTGAGCCTGCACTACTTCCAAGCGCTCATCCTCACCCAGCACAAGCAACTCACCACTGGCATTCACCGCCGCAGCGGGCAGTCTGACAACCCAGTTCAACGCGGGCTCTGCAATACTAACGCTGACGAAATCACCGGGGCGCATCCCCCTTGGGTCATTGAGGCGCGCAAACACCAATCGGCCGGTTTGCCCCTCACCAACGCTTGCACCTTCGCGGGCAATCACACCGCTGCTTTTCATATCGGTGCCCAAAACATCAAGCGTGACGGTGACCGGCGCTTGCGTCAAAGCGCCAGCATCATCCAAAAGCCGTGCGTACTGGGTTGTAGATAGACGAAATGCCACCTCCAGTTGTGCAGGATCAACAAGCTGCGCAAGCGCTGCCCCTTGTGCGGCACGCGTACCTTCCACCACAGTAACGTCCGCCAAGGTGCCATCAAATTTTGCGCGGATCTGCGTGTCTGCGAGGCGTCGCTCTGCCTCCATGCGCGAAATATCCAGCCGCTCAATTTGCGCATCGGCCCGGTCCACACGTGCCTGCGCCTGCTGCACTGCTTGTCTGCGGGTCAAAATAGCTTGATCGGCGGCAGCTACCGCTAATTCAGCGGCCTCAACAGCAGCGTCCGTGCCGACACCACGATCCTTTAGGTCCTGCTGCCGTACCAGCGCGCGGCTGCGCAAATCGCGCTGTGCAGTAAAGCCAGCCAGATCATCTGTTGCCAAGACCAAAGCCGCTGTTGCCTCGCGCTGTTCGGCAAGCGCATCAGATACGTCCGCTTTGACGCGCGCCAACGCAGTTTGCGCTTCAAACGGGTCGATGCGTACCAACAACTCACCCTCAGAAACACGACCGCCTTCCGTAAAGTTAGGTGAAACTTCAATAACTGGACCTGCGACGGCGGCGCGCAAATCAAGGGTGCGGCGGCTTTCGATCTGACCAAACACTGTCATTTCTGGCACAACTGTTGTCGGCTCAAAGGGAATGACATTTACTGTAAATGTCCGCTCGCGTGCTGGTCTGGCGAACGGTGTTTGTGCCGCTTTTTCGCGCACAGCGCTCACCACCGAGTAGCCCGCAAAGCTTACCAAGCCTCCCGTCAACGCCAACATCACCACGCCCATGAGGCTACGCATCAAGAATCGCATCGCATTATCCTAATTGTCTACGGATAGATTTAGGCCCTTTTGGCGCTTTGCCAAATCTTTAACGAACCAGAGCCGCGTTTCCGTCGATCATCTGCACAAAAACTTCACTTGCGGCGTTTGTGTTCATCAAGGCGCGGCATGATTTCCACAAAATTACACGGACGGTGGCGGTAATCGAGTTGCTTGACCAAAATCTCATCCCACGCGTCTTTGCACGCGCCGGTGCTGCCCGGAAGTGCGAACAAATACGTCCCGTTCGCAACGCCTCCGGTCGCCCGGGATTGCACCGCGCTGGTGCCGATCTTCGCCATGCTCACATGGGTGAAAATTATGCCGAACGCATCGATCTCTTTTTCATAAACGTCCCTGTGTGCCTCAACGGTGACATCCCGCCCAGTCAGGCCCGTGCCCCCCGTTGATATTATCACGTCAACGGCCTCATCGTCACACCAAGCGCGCAGGATATTCGCGATCTCCGTCCGCTCATCTTTCACGATGCTACGTGCAGCCAATTGGTGACCTGCCGCTTCAAGGCGCGCGACAAGCGTATCGCCGGAACGGTCATCGTCAGACGTGCGGGTATCACTGACCGTGAGCACGGCAATGCGCACCGCTATGAATTCGCGCGTTTCATCAATTCGGCTGGCTGAACTCATGAGCCACTTTCCTTCAGGCGCGCGCGCACATCAAGCAGGTCAGCCCACGCCTCGCGCTTTACGACGGGGTTACGAAGCAAATATGCTGGATGGAACATCGGCATCACCGGCAATCCTGCTGCCGCGGCCCATGTACCGCGCAGGCGGGTCACGCCTTTGCGATCAAGCAGGGCCTGACAACTGATGTTGCCCATCGCGATCAAAACTTTCGGAGCCGCCAGCGCGATATGACGCATAAGGAAGGGCTGCATCATCGCAATCTCAAGCGACTTTGGATCGCGGTTAGACGGAGGCCGCCACGGGATAACGTTTGTGATGTAGACGTCTTTTGTGCGCGAAACTTCAATCGCGCCCAACATCCTGTCAAGCATGGCACCAGCAGCACCAATGAAAGGCTTGCCTGCAATGTCCTCTTCGCGGCCCGGTGCTTCGCCCACAACCATCAACGGCGCGCCAACAATGCCGTCACTGAATACCGAATTTAGCGCGCCTTTTTTCAAATCACAATGCTCAAAGCCCGCCATTGCAGCTTTCAACTCATCCAGATTAGACGCGGCCTGTGCAGCTTTTTGCGCCTCGGCGACGACATCTAATTTCGGGGTAATGACAGGTGCTGCGGGCTTAAACGCTTTTGCAGTTACTTTGGACGCTTCTGCAGGCACGTCATAGCGGTTGATCGGCGCGTCGCTGATGCATTCATCAGCACCCAGCTCCACCTGCCACTCCAGCGCGGCAAGGCCGCTGTGCCAATCCAATGATTCCATGCGGCTAAACTTATGCGCAGCCCTTGAGATGGTAAACACCTTGCCGCGCTTTGGATGGGCTCATATAAGGCTCTGAACATCATGTTGAGGGGACTTAAGACATGGGATGGCGCGCCAAACATCTGCTTGGAATCGAACAACTCGCCCCTGATGAGATTACGACCCTTCTTGATCTGGCGGACAAATATGTTGCGCTGAACCGCCAGCCTCATAAGCATTCCGATGTGTTGGCGGGTCTGACGCAGATCAACATGTTCTTCGAGAATTCGACACGGACCCAAGCCAGCTTTGAGTTGGCGGGCAAACGTCTCGGCGCGGATGTGATGAACATGGCGATGCAGGCCAGCTCGATCAAAAAGGGCGAAACCCTGATTGATACGGCGATGACCCTGAACGCAATGCATCCCGATTTGTTGGTGGTGCGCCACCCTCATTCGGGCGCGGTTGATCTGTTGGCGCAAAAAGTAAATTGCGCGGTGCTGAACGCGGGCGATGGGCGCCATGAACACCCCACGCAGGCGCTTCTGGATGCCTTGACCATTCGGCGGCGCAAGGGGCGGCTTCATCGTCTCAACATCGCAATTTGTGGCGATATCGCTCACAGCCGCGTTGCGCGCTCAAACATCATGTTGCTGGGCAAGATGGAAAACCGCATTCGCCTTATCGCGCCGCCCACGTTGATGCCCGCAGAGATTGACCACTTCGGCGTCGAGGTGTTCGACAACATGGAAGAAGGCCTTAAAGACGTTGATGTTGTGATGATGCTGCGCCTTCAGCGCGAGCGGATGGACGGTGGCTTTATCCCGTCGGAACGTGAGTATTATCACCGCTATGGTCTGGATCAGGCAAAACTAGACAACGCGGCAAGCGACGCAATTGTCATGCACCCGGGCCCAATGAACCGAGGTGTTGAGATCGACGGCGAACTTGCCGATGACATCAACCGTTCGGTCATCCAGGAGCAAGTCGAAATGGGCGTCGCTGTGCGCATGGCCGCTATGGAATTGCTTGTCCAAGCCAGCCGCGAAACAGCCCAAGAGGTTGCAACATGAGCTGGCTCAAACACGTTGACGCCGACGAAGCCGGCATCGTGCGGCTTTATGAGGTCGCTCTCCCTGCGCCTGAAGCGAAAGCCCTAACGGCATATGACGTGCAGCAGGCCCTTAACGCACCTGAACTAGATACAGACTCTGTCGAAATCTTTAGCGTCAATGACCTCGAAGAAATCGGCCTGCGCGGCTACATAGAAACCGGCCTTGGCATCGCATCGCGTGATATCGACCCCTACGCAGAACGAATTGTGGATGTAGACGGCTATGTCGTCGTGGTTCTGTCCAAGGCATTCGCGGGACAGATGACATCACTCGTCCACAAACACCCGCTGCGACCAATTGGTGCTTTCAAAGAAGCAAGCGCGCAAACGCCTACCATCACCTTAGAAAGCGATGCGGCTGTCACCCCGCCAGAGGTGGATGACACCAGCCTCGAGGGTAAACCGAAAAAGAAGAAAAGTGACGCGGCGATGAGCGGCATGATCGCCACCTATGCATTGCTGACGATGTTTGCCCTTGTTGGCCTTATGATCTGGATCGCAGGATAAAGACGAAATGACCACGACCTATATCAACGCCCGCCTGATCAACCCCGCAACGCGTACCGATGCTCTCGGCAGCCTCACGATAGCCAACGGACAGATCACAGCGATCGATGGCCCGCAGGTTGGGACTATTGTCGATCTGGACGGGGCATGCCTTGCACCAGGTATCGTTGATATTGGCGTAAAAATTTGTGAGCCAGGAGAGCGCCACAAAGAGAGTTATGCTTCTGCGGGGGCTGCGGCAGCCGCAGGTGGGGTCACCACAATTGTAACGCGCCCAGACACAGACCCTGCCATTGATACACCCGAAGTGTTAGAGTTCATCGCAAAGCGTGCAGAAAAAGACAGCCCTGTCAAAGTGCACCCCATGGCAGCCCTAACAAAGGGACGCGCAGGCAGCGAAATGGTTGAGATAGGCTTTTTGCAAGACGCAGGCGCAGTAGCGTTCACAGATTGCGATCACGTCATCACCAACACCAAAGTCTATCAACGCGCATTGACCTACGCGCGATCACTTGGCGCACTGGTCATCGGCCACGTGCAAGAGCCAACCCTGAGCAAAGGCGCCTGTGCGACAAGCGGCAAATTCGCCTCGTTGCGGGGGCTTCCGGCTGTCTCACCTATGGCCGAGCGTATGGGCCTTGATCGTGATATCGCGCTGGTAGAAATGACCGGTGCGAAATACCACGCGGATCAGATTACAACAGCCCGTGCGATCCCGCCCCTAAAACGCGCCAAGGCGAATGGTCTGGATGTGACGGCAGGTGTCAGCATCCATCACTTAACGCTGAACGAACTGGACGTCGCCAACTACCGCACGTTCTTCAAGATTAAGCCTCCTCTGCGTTGCGAAGATGACCGCATAGCGATGATCGAGGCGCTTGCGGATGGAACTATCGACATCATCCATTCAATGCACACCCCTCAAGATGAAGAAAGCAAGCGCCTGCCATTTGAGGAAGCCGCAAGCGGTGCGGTTGCTCTTGAGACCATGTTTCCTGCAGCGCTTAGGGTCGTCAATTCTGGGATGATCGATCTACCGACGCTCTGGGCTGCCCTGTCGCTAAACCCTGCAAACAGGCTAGGCCTTGCGCAAGGTCGCCTTGAAGTTGGTGCCCCTGCCGATCTGGTGGTGTTTGATCCCAGCGCACCGTTCATTATGGACCGCTTCAAACTGAAATCGAAATCCAAGAACACGCCGTTCGACGGACAACGCATGGAAGGTCGGATCATCGCAACACTTGTTGACGGTGAACTGGTCCACGGCACCCTATGACAATCATGACCCTCATTTTTGCCGCACTTGCAGGCTATCTCTTTGGCGCAATTCCGTTTGGTATTGTGATGGCCAAAGTGTTCGGTCTTGGTGATCTACGGGCAATCGGGTCCGGCAACATTGGTGCGACGAATGTTTTGCGCACCGGAAACAAACTTGCCGCCTTTCTGACCCTGATCCTTGATGCAGGAAAAGCGGGCATTGCTGTCTTACTTGCCGGTGCTCTTTTCGGAGAACTCGCAGGACTGGTGGCGGGGCTGGCCGCATTTGTCGGTCATTGCTATCCAGTATGGCTGGGCTTCAAAGGCGGTAAAGGTGTCGCCACATTCTTTGGCCTAATTTTCGCCGCTTGCTGGCCTGTTGGATTGGCCGCTGGCGCCACTTGGCTCGTCGTTGCCGCACTCAGCAGATATTCGTCTCTGTCTGCACTAATCGCCAGCGCGCTTGCGCCGGTCTATGCGGCCGCACTTGGTGGGACACTCATGGTGCCCTTCCTGATCATCTTGGCGCTTCTTATCTTCTGGCGGCACACCGAAAACATTCAACGCCTGTTGAAAGGCGTCGAAGGTAAAATCGGTAGCAAGTAATCAGTAGCTGTATTCGCCGTAGATGCGAGACAGATCACCACACCATTCACCGGTATAGCGCGCAAGCAATTCATCCGCTGGCGTCATGCCTGTTTCAAGCGTCTCATGCAGTGCGTTCAGGAAATGCGTCTCATCAGGAACCATGCCACCTGCGCCCGCTTTGCCGCGCGCCTTCAGGCCAGCTTCGGCAATGGCAACCAGCTCACGCGCCAGATCAGCCATAACGATACCGTCAACCTTAGCCTGCAACCCGTCTACTGATGCGGCGACCCGAAGCGCTTCACGTTGTTCAGCGCTCCAACCTTTGCAAAGATCCCACGCCGCATTCAGCGCGCTTTGATCGTAACAAATACCAACCCAAAACGCAGGAAGCGCACAAAGTCTGCGCCATGGGCCACCATCCGCTCCGCGCATTTCCAAGAACTGCTTGATCCGCGCCTCGGGGAAAATTGTCGTGAGGTGATCGGCCCAGTCAGACAGCGTCGGCTTTTCACCAGGAAGCGCAGGCAGCTGCCCCTTAAGAAAATCACGGAACGACATCCCCAAGGCGTCCACATACTTTCCGTCGCGGTAGACAAAATACATCGGCACATCGAGCGCATATTGCACCCAAGCCTCAAACCCGAACCCTTGCTCAAACACAAACGGAAGCGTGCCTGTGCGCGCATCATCAAGATTGCGCCAAATACGGCTCCGCCAAGATTTATGACCGTTTGGCTTACCCTCAAAGAACGGTGAATTTGCGAAAAGGGCCGTGGCAACAGGTTGAAGGGCCAAGGCAACGCGCAGCTTTTGCACCATGTCCGCCTCGGAACCAAAGTCGAGGTTCACCTGAACCGTGCAGGTCCGGTACATCATTTGTTTGCCGTGCGTCCCAACGCGGTCCATGTAATCTGTCATCAGCTTATAGCGGCCTTTGGGCATGACGGGCATTTGCGCGCCACTCCATTCGGGGGCTGCACCCAGGCCAATAAACTTCACGCCAATTTCATCCGCGATCGCACGCACTTCCGCGAGGTGCGTGTTCACTTCATCACAAGTTTGGTGAATATTTTCCAGCGGTGCGCCAGACAACTCAAGCTGGCCACCCGGTTCAAGGCTGACGTTTGCGCCGTCTTTTTCAAGGCCAATGATGTTGCCCGCCTCAACCACCGGAGACCACCCAAAGCGTCCTTGAAGCCCTTCTAGGACTGCCTTGATCGACCGCTCGCCCTCATAGGGCAAAGGCAGATGGCTGTCCTGGTAATATCCAAATTTCTCGTGCTCGGTCCCAATGCGCCAAGCATCCTTCGGCTTGCAGCCTTTCTCCAAAAGCGCCGCTAGATCATCGTGGTGTTCGATTGGGCCGCCGCCGCTTTGTGGAATAGACATACGCGAAGTCTCCGCTGGAGTGGATCAATGTATAGTGTGCGTGGCCTCGCCAGACGCGCTTGTCAATGGGCGTTACTGCACAGCCGTGTGCGCACGGGCATCTTTGGACTGCCAGATCAAAACCATCGGCACATCCTCGGCCATAGCGCGGCGTGCCGCATCAAGATCAACCCCGTCGAGGGACGCAAGCGCATCATATAACGTCTCTGCTTTCGCAGCACTATTAGGCACGGTCAGTGACGGCGCGCCGCGCGCATCGAATTGCCAATGCAAAACGCCGCGGTGCTTGTGGATCATAACGCGGATCAACTCATTGATAGAAACAACGCCGCCCCCATCAGGTCCAAAATATGCGATCTGCCTTTCGGTGACCTCGACAACGCCTGCGCCACCACGGCCAAACGGAAAACGCGCACGCTGCACGCCTTGTACGGTCACCGCAGCACCAACAATCATCAGAAGGCCGCCCGCCCAAGGCGTTAAACCGAAAGAAGTCACCGCCACGTAAAGCCCAAACAACACAAGGCCTAAGCCCACCAGTACTTCACGCCATTTACCCAGAAAAACTAAAACTTCGGGGCGGATAAAATTCATGTCCAATCCCCTTTGCTTTGCTGCCACAGCGTCAGCGCCGCAACAGCAGCCGTATCTGCGCGCAACACCCGAGGCCCAAGCGATAAAGTCTGCACAAAAGGTAGCCCGAGCAAGCGGGTCCGTTCTTGGGGTGAAAAGCCACCCTCCGGCCCAATCAAGATGGCAGCGGGTGCATAAGCAAGACTTGATAGGTCAGCCGTTGCGCGCCCTACCAGTGTTTCATCGCAAAAGATCAGCTGTCGCGCCGGATCCCATCCGTCCAGAACCGCGCTTAACTTTTGCAAAGGGGCCACGGTGGGCACATAAGTTCCGCCGCATTGCTCGGCCGCTTCAACAGCATGCGCTTGCAACCGGTCTTGGCGAATCCGCTCTGCGTTGGTGAACTGAGTTTGAACGGGCAGAATTTGTGCAGCGCCCATCTCGGCCGCTTTTTCGACGATGAAATCCGTGCGCGCCTTTTTGATCGGGGCAAACATCAACCAAAGGTCAGGCGGCATGCTTTGTTCTTGGGTCTGCGCCAGGCAGGTCAAAACCCCACCACGCTTGGCGGCTTGCGTGATTTCTGCATCCCATTCGCCGTTCACACCGTCAAAAACAGAAATCACCTGCCCCACCGCCAATCGCATCACACCAAATAAATAGTGCGCTTGTGATTGTTCCAAAGGAACCGTTTGATCCTGCCCCAACGGGTGATCTACATATAAACGAACTTTCGCCATGGAGCGTACACTATGACCGACACCCCCCAAGGCCAAGTGGCAGATGCCGTAAAAGATAATTGGGTCGACAGATTTGCGCCGCGCGCGACACGCCCGTTTTTGCGGCTGGCCCGTGCGGACCGCCCGATCGGAACGTGGCTGTTACTGTTGCCGTGCTGGTGGGGCTTGGCCTTGGCGATCTTGTCTACAGGTAGCGCGTCACTGGCGGACCTGTGGATTGCGGCGGGATGCAGCGCGGGTGCGTGGCTGATGCGCGGCGCGGGCTGCACATGGAATGACATCACAGACCGCCACATTGACGCCTCCGTTGCGCGCACACGGTCGCGGCCACTTCCGTCAGGACAGGTGACAGTGAAGGCCGCGCTGATCTGGCTGGTCGTCCAGTGCCTTGTTGCTTTTGCCATTTTGCTCAGCTTCAACACCTCAGCGATAATATTAGGCATAGCGGCCCTTCTGCCCGTGGCGATCTACCCCTTCGCCAAACGGTTCACTTGGTGGCCGCAGGTATTCTTGGGGCTTGCCTTCAACTGGGGCGCCCTGCTGGCTTGGACGGCACACACCGGCAGCTTGGGCTGGCCCGCCGTTCTGCTTTATGTCGGCGGCATTTTCTGGACGCTGTTCTACGACACGATTTATGCCCACCAAGACACCGAAGACGACGCGTTGATCGGCGTGAAGTCAACCGCACGATTGTTCGGAGACAATAGCCCCAAATGGCTACGTGCCTTTTTGGTGTTAACCGTCGTCATTATTGGCGCAGCCTCCATAATGGTCACCGTACCATCTGGTAATCTCTTGGCCGTAGTTGTGGCTTTGGGCGGCGCATGGGCGCTTGGCTGGCATCTGGCGTGGCAACTTACGCGTTTTACACCTGATGACAGTGACCGCTTGATCATGCTGTTTCGCTCGAACCGGAACGCAGGCTTGCTCCCTGTGCTGTTTTTTGCCGTTGCTGCTTTGCTCTGATTGCGCCTGCTGACGGGGCATCGTAAAGGTTGGCATTCTCTAATACGGAACATGACGCACAATGACTGTGAACGCCCTGATTTCTACGATTGTCGCCCTTACTTTGGGTGCTGCAGGGGCGGTCCTTGCCTCGAATGCTGTGGTACGATTGGTGGAAGACCGCTCTGCGCTTGCGGTTGATCAAGTGTTTTTGGAAGAGAGCGTCCCTTGGGCCAGCATCGAAACAGATGGTCTCAGCGTGATCTTATCAGGCGAAGCCCCCGATGAGGCCGCACGTTTCAGAGCGCTTTCAGTTGCCAGCACAGCAGTGGATGCATCGCGCCTGATTGATAACTTTGTGATTGCGCAAGTTGATCAGACCCGCGCGCCAGATTTTTCCATTGAGCTACTCAAGAATGACGGTGGCCTGTCGTTGATCGGGTTGATCCCCGCCGAGGTTGACCGTGATGATTTAGTCCGTGACATTGCGCGTACGGCACGCGGCGCAGAAGTCTCAGACCTGCTAGAGGTTGCTGACTATCCCGTCCCCAACGGCTGGGAAGACGCCACGCGCTTTGGCTTGGCGGCGATGCAGAACCTTGATCGATCAAAAGTTTCGATCACCGCAGAGCGTGTCACGATTATCGCGGCAACCGACAGCCAAGAGGAAAAAGCCCGTGTTGAAGAAATTCTTGAGGGTGAGTTGCCCGCAGGGCTTGAACTGGATCTCAGTATAACCGCACCACGCCCCGTCATTTCGCCTTATACCCTGCGTTTCATTATTGACGCGCAAGGCACCGCACAATTTGACGCCTGCGCTGCAGGAACCGAACAAGTACGCGGACAATTGGTTGGTGCAGCACGCAGTGCAGGGCTGACCGGTGATGTAGATTGCGTGTTGGGCCTTGGCATGCCGAGCCCACGTTGGGGCCGTGCTGGTGCATCGGCAATCGCGGCAGTGTCCGAGATGGGCGGCGGCGGTATTACGATCTCCGACACAGACGTGACGCTCGAAAGCCCTGCCGGTTTTGATGAAGAAAAGTTCAACTCAATTGCATCTGATCTAGAAAACGAGCTGCCCGAAGTGTTCGCGCTTCAAGCCATCTACGTGCCGGACCCCGCCGCGAACGACACCACTGAGCAGCTGGAATTTCTGGCAACACTGTCGCCTGAAGGCCAAGTACAACTGCGCGGAGCGGTTAGCAGCGAGTTCCTGAAATTATCTGTGGAAAGCCTCGCGCTCGCGAAGTTTGGTGCCGACCGCGTTTACAACGCAACCAAGGTTGAAGCAGGTCTGCCAGATGGCTGGCCCTTGCGCGTTCTTACCGCTGTTGAAGCCTTGTCAGAGGTGAACAACGGCGCTGTGATTGTTCAGGGGGACGTTATCCAAGTACGCGGCAACACTGGTGATACGCGCAGCCGGTCCATCATCAGCAGCATTCTGGCCGATAAGCTTGATGGTGAGGGCACTTTCAAGATCGACGTGGACTATAAAGAAGAACTGGACCCGATCGCGTCTATTCCCACCCCCGAAGAATGCGTTGCGCGAATTGATACGATCCTTGCGCAAACCAAAATTACGTTCGAGCCTGGTTCCAGCACAGTTGATGACGCGGGCCGCACCACGATTGATCGAATTGCCGATGTGCTTAAGGCCTGTGTGAATGTTTCGGTTGAAATTGCAGGGCACACCGATAGCCAAGGTAGTGAAGAGTTGAATGCGCGCATCTCTCAAAGCCGCGCTGATGCTGTGCGCACATCTCTTGTGACCCGCCGCATTCCGCCGGAAAGATTGACAGCGGTTGGCTATGGCGAAGCAACACCGATTGCTGATAATGGAACCGAAGAAGGCCGTGAAGCAAACCGCCGCATTGAATTCACCCTTTCAGCAAACACCACCGATGAGGCCGAAGCGACTGAAGCTGAGCCCGCAACCGACGAAACAGGACAAGAGTAATGAACAGAACTGAGTTTATCGTGGCAATTGCAGCCATCCTGTTTGTTGCATTCATTCTGGGATGGTTCGCCCATTGGTTAATCAGCCGTTTCACCCGCGTGTCACAATCTGACCTAGGCGAGCTGGAAAAGCTTGCGCAGTCTTTGCATGAAGCCGAAGAAACCCGCGACCAAGCAATTGCATATTTGCAGCAGCGCGAAGCCGAAATGAGCAACCAGATGGCCCAAACCGAAGCTGAACTGCGGGCCGCGATGGATGGTTTACGCGATGCACGGCACGAAGCTGAAGAACTGCGCGCCTATGTTGAGCGTGCCAACAAGGCCAAGTAGCGCCCTACCAGCGTCTTAGCGCCTCTTCGTCTTTTACGGTACTCTCCACCCAGTTTTCACCAGCGGAAGTTGTTTCTTTTTTCCAAAACGGCGCGCGCGATTTCAGATAATCCATCAAGAACGTAGCAGCTTCAAATGCTGCATCCCTATGACGACTGGCCGTGGCCACCATCATGATCGGCTCGTCCGGCTGCAGCGATCCAAAGCGGTGGATCACGAGGACATTGCTTAACTGCCAACGCGCCTGCGCCTCAGCTGCAATTTCGCGCAACGCTTTTTCGGTCATAGCCGGATAATGCTCGATCAGCATTTTCTCAAGCCCGCCCGCCACATCGCGGACCAAACCCGTGAATGTGACAACAGCGCCTGCGCCATTCGGATCAAAGCCATTCAGTTCAGCGCCTGCATCAAAACGTTTCTGCTGCACACGAACGTCCATCGCCCTTAGCCGCCCGTCATAGGTGGGAAGAAAGCAACCTCGCGGACATCTTTCAGCGACGCGTCAAAATCAGACAACTCTTGATCAACAGCAACACGCAAAGCACTGATATCTGCGAACGCCGCCTCATAACGGGCTTCACGTGCGCGCAACTCATCGACCAGCTCAGCTACTGTTGCAGCATCCGTCGTGATCTGCTCGAGAGGCAGACCAATACGTTCACGAACCCATGCGAAATAAACAACATTCATTGCGGATCTCTCAGAAATGGTAGCGATTTACGGAAATAATCCCAGCCTGTGATCAACGTCAACAACGCCGCAACCCAAAGAAGGACCAAACCTACAGACCAGCTCAGGTGCCAGCCCATTTCTTTCCAGCGCAGCCCAACAACATCTTCAATGGCGCCCGCCAAAATACTGTCAACCATCTCAGACGTCATGCCCATAGTCTGTTCAATGAAGTAATGTTCAAACGCCCCCTTCGAAAAGAGAACCGCAATAGCCAGCATCTGCGCGGTCGTCTTCCATTTCGCAAGCTTAGTAACCGCCAAGGTTTTGGCGTCATCACCCAAAAACTCACGCAGGCCACTTACGAACACTTCACGGAATATGATGACGCTTGCAGGTAAGAGCAGCCACGGGTCCATCCCAGAAAAACCAACAATAATCAGCAGCGCAATTACCACCATCGCTTTGTCGGCAATCGGATCAAGCATCGCACCAAAGCGGCTCGTTTGGTTCCACAAGCGCGCAAGGTAGCCATCAAAAAAGTCTGTCAGCGCGGCAAGGCCAAACAAAACCAGCGCAAACCAATCCGCCCAAGGCCGATTGAAATACAAGAACATTATAACGACGCCAAAGGCCGCAAAAAGGCGCAAGACGGTCAGGATATTTGGTAAAGTCCACTTCATATCCTTGATCTAGCCTAGGATTCTCTGCGCCGCCACAGGTTCTTTTGCGACAAATCAAACAATTCCCGCCCAAATTATTACAAAGCCCTCCACCGCGCTGAAACATATCGCGGCAGTGTAACATTTGTTGTGAGCGACGTTTTCATAGGAATAACGCCCGCAAGTCTTGCGCACACAAGGGGCGATCACGGTGGCGTGATGTTCGCTTCCGCACATATCACCTGCTCGTGACAGGCCTATCATAACCCCAAAACAACCCTCATATACAACTCATCCGAGACAGGCACTAACGCCTCACTCGACACTCACAGGGCAATATAACCCAGATAAACCAACACCTTAGATAAGGCACCGAAAGAAATTATTCTGAAGCTCGCAACTGTATTCACAGCTATCGCAATCGCCGCTTCCGCAACTGCAGCATCTGCTGACCAACTCGCCAAATCCGCAGGCGTCAGCGCCGGCGTTTACGCAGATATAACACTGGTTAACATCATTAACGTTCGCCAAGACCAAGACGTAGCACAGCTGAACTTCTTCTTGGGTCAAACCCTCGACAGCGCCCGTGTCTCAAGCCGCGGCACATCAGTTGATTTCGCATCGCTGA